>JAHJKV010000515.1 GCA_018822065.1 Pseudomonadota bacterium | reverse complement strand
GGCAGGCCATCAGAAACGCCAATGACGGCATCAGCTTGGTTCAGACCGCTGAAGGAGCTCTGACAGAGATCAACTCCCTGCTTTCCAGAGCCTATGAACTGGCAACACAGGCCGCCAACGGTATTCTGAGTTCTTCTCAGAGAAGCAGCTTGAACACAGAATTCACGGCCATCAAGAACGAAATTACACGAATTGCCGATGTGACCGAGTTCAACGGCACGAAACTTCTGAACGGAACACTGGCAAGCAGCGCTACAGCTGTTAATATTCAGGTCGGTATTACCAACAGCTCAGACAGTAGAATCGCCGTTAACGTGGTTAAGGATACGGATGCCGCTCATCTCAGCATTTCAGCAAACACCCTGTCTACTGTTGCCGGTGCCCTCACGGCATTAGGAAAAATCAGTAGTGCTATTTCTACTGTTTCCGATATCCGTGGTCAGCTGGGTGCTATCCAGAACCGTCTGGAAAACACCATCACGGTTCTCAACGTGCAGGCCGAGAACCTGCAGGCCGCCGAATCCCGTATCTCCGACGTCGACGTGGCGAGCGAGATGACCGAGTTCGTGCGTACCCAGATCCTCACCCAGTCCGCGGTGGCCATGCTCAGCCAGGCCAACTCGCTGCCGAGGATGGCCCTGCAGCTGATCGGTGGTTAGTGAATCGCCTTAAATGACGCATCACTTCACTGAAACATAACCCCAACCGACAGCCGGGCCGCCATGCGGTCCGGCTGTCGTCTCTTCCGGCCCGAGGCAACGGTCATCAACCCTTACACCTCCCGTGATTTCCTGGCATTGCCCTTGCACTTTCTTGTGCGGACAGTTGTACCCGGAAAATATTTCCACAGGAAGGTAGATCATGGCAGACCTCTTATCAGGAGCAATCAGCTTCGCCGGACTCGGAAACGGCACGGACTTCGGGAAAATGATCGATGGCCTCATCGATGTGGAACGGAACCGTATAACCAGCCTGGAGTCGTGGAAGCAGGAGTGGACAGACAAGGTCGACGCCTTTCAGGATCTGAACACCAAGATGCTCTCGCTCAAGACCACGCTCTCGGGCATGGACACCTTGAACGAGTTCATGACCAAGACCGCCTCCACCTCCAACGCCTCCGTGGTCTCGGCCAAGGCCGATGCGGATGCCTCCTCGTCCACCCACACCATCGTGGTCAACCAACTGGCCCAGAACAAGATCATGACCACCTCAAGCGGTTATGCGAACAATCTTACTTACATAAATCAGACAGGCGGCGACCAGGATTTCGCATACACTTACAAGGGTAAGAACTATGTCGTGACCATCCCGGACGACACCACCATCGAAGGGTTGGTCAACTACATCAACAAGGACGCGGACAACCCTGGCGTTCGTGCAGCCCTTGTCTCCGATGGCAACCAATATTTCCTGCAATTCCGTGGCCTGAACATGGGCTCGAAGTATTCCCTTGAAATCAACGACGCCCAGACCACCCTGACGGGTTTCAGCTCAGCAAACTTCGAGACGGTCCAGACCAACCAGAATTCCCAGATCAAGGTGGACGGCTGGCCCACAGGGGCGACCTCTTACATTTCAAATGCCTCGAACACCATCACCACGGCCATCGAAGGCGTGACCCTGAACCTCAAGTCCGCGTCGCCAGGAGAAACGATCACCCTGACCGTGGACGTGGACAAGGAATCCATCAAGCAGAACATCCGGGACTTCGTGGACCAGATCAACACGGTGCGCCAGTACATCATCGACATCACCAAGTTCGACGATGTCGCGGGCAAGGGTTCCATCCTGACCGGTAACTACGGTGTGCAGATCATCTCCCAGCGCCTCAAGGACATCACCGCGAGCATCGGCCCCGGTTTTGACTACTACGACACCAGCGGCAACAGCCCCTCGGGTGACAAGTATACGGCCCTCTCCCAGGTAGGCATCCTCACCGATGCGAGCGAAGGTTCGGCGACCAGCGGCCTGCTCACCTTGGACGAAGCCGCCCTGGACGAAGCCCTGGATGATGACTTCGACGCCGTTGTGGCGATGTTCGCCGCTGATTTCAACGGCGGCACCCGCCATACCGAGGACTTCGCATACATCAGCAAGGTCGACACCCTGACCAAGGCCGGGACCTACGACGTCTCCTACAAGGTGGACGCCAGCGGCAAAATATACGACGCCTACATCAACGGATATGCCGCGTCCGTGGACAACGGCGCGCATACGCTCACGGCGCAATCGCACAAGTCGACCATCGGTGACACCAAGGTGGAACAAAATGGCGCGGTGGGTATCCTGCTCCAGGTCAACAACCTGACCCAAGGCAGCTATCCGCCTGCCGGCACTTCGAGCAGTAAGCACCCCGTCGTCTACATCCAACTCGGAAAGTCCGGTGAATTGGTTGAGTCCCTGAAGGAACTGACCAATGAGAACTCCGGCCCTCTGGCGATCCTTGAGGACAACTATGACGACATCATGGAATCCATCGACAAGAAGATTGCCTATGAGGAAAATCGCATAACCAAGCTAGAACGCACCCTGCGGCTCAAGTATGCCCGGCTGGATGCCCTGCTCGGCAACTATGAAAACTTGGGCGCGTCCCTGTCGGGACAGATTTCTTCGCTGACGGATAATTAGCCCACACAGGGCGAGGAGGAGACTCAATGTCGAAGGCCGCAAACGCGTATCTCACCACCCAGGTGACCACCACTTCCCAGGGCCAGCTTCTGGTGCTGCTCTACGATGCAGGCATCAAGTTCCTCAAGCAGGCCAAGGAATACATGATCGCCAAGGATTACGCCAAGAAGGGCATCCTCATTTCACGCGCCATGGACATCATCACCGAGTTGGCTTGCAGCCTGAACAAGGACAAGGGAGGCCAGATCGCGGAAAACCTGCAGTCGCTCTACACCTTCTGCAATATCCGTCTGGCCCAGGCCAATATGAAGATGGAACCCAATAAGATCGATGACGTGATCAACATCCTCTCGAACATCCGCGACGCCTACGCCCAGATTCTGCCCCAGGTGGAGGGCGAAGCCTCGGCCAAGGCCGTCAGCGCGTCCAACCAAGCGAACATGGCTGCCAATATTACCCAGATCGCCATGCGCCAAAAGATGGGCACCATGCCCCAGCCCGCGGCGCCGACCATGCAATATGCACCTCCGACCTCCCCGGTCCAGACAGAACCGACCCAGCAGGCTCCCCAGGCACCGACCGCCGAACCCCAGACATCCCCCGCTGCCGAGCCCGTCACTGCGCAGCCCGTCGCTGCTCCGATTGTTGCCGCCCCGGTCATTCCAACCCCGAAGAAACCTCCGGTCAACATGGCCAAGCACCGCGCGGCCAACGCATACACCAACAATATATAGAGCAAAGGCCCGGCGTGACTGTCGGGCCTTTTTATGTCAATCTGCGCTCATGCCAGCGGCACACCAAACGCCCCTCCGCGTCCTGCACGTGGTCAAATCCCTTGATCTGGGCGGCACGGAAAAGGTCATGCAATCCTTTGTGACCCACCTGCCCCGCCACCGTTTCTCCCCGTCGGTCTTCAGTTTTGCAGACGGTCCCCGAGCCGTCCAGATCAGGCAGGCCGGGATAGACACCCACGTCGGCCCCGATCTCTTCACCGTTCTCGCCCGGGTGCGCCCCCAGGTGGTCCACCTCCACCGGGCCGGTTGGCCAGAGCCTGAGCTCCTGCGCCACGTCATCCGCGCCCAGCCCACCGTTGTGGTGGAGACCAACGTCTTTGGCAGACACGACCCCAGCCCCTCGGCCAGGGTCCTCGACCGCACCCTGTTCGTCTCCCAATTCTGTGCCACCCGTTTCCAGACCCAGACCGGCATACCCTCCGAGCCCCCGCGCTACTCGGTGCTCTACAATCCCGTGGACACGGACTTTTTTTCCGCCCACGCCACCCCGGACTTCTCCGGGCCGGTCCTCGGGCGCATCTCCCGGCCCGACCCTGGAAAATGGTCCCGCCTGGCCCTCGACTTTCTGCCCGAACTCGTGAAAGCTGTCCCGAATCTGCGCTACAGGATCATCGGCGCCATCCCCGAGGCCGAAGCCTTCGTGCGCGAACACGGCCTGGAAAAAAACGTCGAGTTCCTGCCCCCGGTCACAACAGACGCGGAGCTGGCAACATTTCTCTCCACCCTCTCCGTGCTCGTTCACGCCAACGACACGGGCGAGTCCTTCGGGCTGGTCATTGCCGAGGCCATGGCTGCCGGACTGCCGGTCATCACCCATCCGGCCCAGGGGCTGCGCGACAACGCCCAGTTGGAACTGGTGGACCACGGCCTCACTGGCCTGGTGGCACAGGACGCGGCCGGATACGCCCAGGCAACCAAGACCTTGCTCGAAAACCAGGACCTGGCCCGGAAGATGGGTCAAAAAGGACGCGACAAGGCCCAGGCCCTGTTCCGGGCCCAGGACATTGCAGAAAAACTCGCAAACATTTACGACGAACTGCTCAATCTCAAAGGAATACCACGCTCATGAACGCTACGACCCTCTACCGCTACACCGCAGAAGTCCTCTCCTTTGCCTTTGCCGGGGCTACTCCTCCGGGCCCGCCCGCATCCCCAGACCCCGAAACCCTGGAGAAAAACCTGGAACGCACCCGGCGTATCTTCGACAAAAGCTCGGCCACCACCCTGGTGCTCTTTGGCCTGGGCTCCGGCGACCTGGCCAGCGGCCTTGCAAAATCCCTCCAGGAGGGCGAACGCCTGATAGTGGTGGACCTCGATCCGGCCCGGACCCGCGCCATCCTCGAAAACGGCGGCCTGCAGTGGTGGAACGCCGAAAATCCCCAGGCCTCGCTCATCGCCGACACCTCGCCCTGGGCCCTGGTCTATCTCCTGTGCCAATCCGGTGTCACCCAGCTTTCCTGCTGCATGGCCCTGAACCCGGAAAACGGAGACACGGAAAACGACCAGCTCAAGACCCTGCAACGCATCTTCCGGGTGGGCCGCAACAAATCTGCCATCAATGGTACCCCGCTGGGCCATTTTGCGGTCCAGTCCCCCTCGCTCTCCGCCGCTGCGATCCTCTCCCCGTCTGAGCCGGACCTGGACCGTTTCTTCGACCAGTTCCCGGACTGGGTGGAAGAGCTGGTCATCCTCTGGGACGCGGAAGAGCTTCCAAACATCCCGGTAAATGCCGCCTGCCCGGTGCGCCAGCTGGCCCACCCGCTCGGACTAGACTTTGCGGCCCAACGCAACCGGCTCCTTGCAGCCTGCGAGGCGGACTGGGTGCTCATGCTCGACGCGGACGAGGACTTCCCCTCCGACATCTGGACCATCCTGCCCGGACTGATGCCCCTACGCGACATTGACGGGTTCTGGTTTCAGCGCCAGACCTTCTACCCGGACACGGACCACTACCGCATCGGCTACGGCCTCTGGCCCGACTTGCAACTGCGGCTTTTCAAAAACACTCCCGGTCTCACCTTTACCGGTGCGATCCATGAACGGCTGACCGGCATCACCGGCAAGGTCGGCCTGGTCCTGGACGCCCCGATCCGCCACCACACCTTCACCTCCAAGCGACCCGAAGACATAAAGGCCAAGCTGGCCGGGTTCGACCAGGCCGCAAGCGGAGCCATCTCACATGTGCTCTCCGGCGACTACCCGCACCTGCCGAACAGTCACCTGCATCAGGCCCACCTGCTCTGGAACGAGTTTCAGTTGCTAATCCTGCCGGAAAACCCGGTCTGACCGGGTTCAACCGGTTGCGATGCGCCTCCAACTCACGTAAAGATCAATCCCAAGAGACACCGCGATATTCGGAGTACGACTATACCATGATCATCACCTGCCCCAAGTGCCAATTCGCCAGGAACATACCTGACGAACAGATTCCTCCTCGCTCCAAGGTGGCCACCTGCCCCAGCTGCGAGCACCGCTTCCAGTTTCGGGAGATTGCCGAGGATACGGACACCTCCACCCTGGATGACTTAACCTCCACTGACGCCAACAATAACGCCAACGACAACTCTGATTTTGAAGCCAAGCGGGAAGTTGCCCAGGCCCAGGCCCAGGATGCCGCCGCCGCATACCTCGCCGCGCGCCAGGAAAAAACAAAAACCCAGGACGAACCACCCCAAGGGCCGGAAACGTCCGAACCGCTGCAAGTGGAAGTCCCCTTTGAAGACCTGGAACACTTCGGCTTCTTCGCAGGCATGTACCAGACCATCCGTAGGACCTGTCTCTCCCCGAAGCTCTTTTTCTCGGTCATGCCCCTGCGCGGCCTGATCCGCCCCATGGTCTTTGGCCTGATGGTGACAGAATTCGTGCTGATCATGTCCGCCTTCTGGCAACTTTCGGGAGTACCGGATCTGACCACCATCTTCATGGAGCAGCAGGGCATGGCCCCCCTCAGCCCCCAGGAAACCCTGAACCCGATGCTGCTCTTCGTCATGGTCCCGCTGCTCTATCTCTTCGAGCTCTTCCTGAGCACTGCGGTGATCCACGGGGTTCTGTCCATCCTGAAAAGCGGCAAGCGCGGTTTTGAGGGCACCTTCCGGGTGATGGCCTATTGCCAGGCCCCGGTCATCCTGTCCGCCCTCCCCTTCGGCACGATCCTGGCTGTTCCCTGGTCCCTGGCCGTCACTTTCATCGGCCTCAAGTACATGCACTCGACGGATTACCCCCATGTTGCCCTGGCCTTTGCCGCCCTGGTGGCCGTGTTCGGCGTGGTTTTCTTCCTCCCAATGCTCACCATGCCCAGTCCCTGACATGTTCAATCGCATCCGCTCCCGCCTGCAAGCCTGGCGCACCCAACAGCGACTCCGCCGCGAAGTCATGCCCCGGGTCTTCCTGCGTCTGACCGACGAAATTGCCGACCTGGCCCGCTGCGCAGCCATATCCTGCCGGGACGATACCCGTGTCCGAACCATGTTTGGCGACCTGGACGAGCTCCGCCAGCAGGCCACTTCCCCGAGCTTTGCCAAACTCTCGGTCGAACGCCGCCTGCTTCTGCGCCAGGGACTCATCCAGTCCCGGCAGCAGCTCATCGACTCCCTGCAAAGCGCGGCCAGGCCCACCCGGTTCCTCCATTGACCGCCCCTGACCCGGTACGCATCTTGCTTGTATCGGGTCGAGATGCGGCCCGGCGTCAAGCCTTTGTCTCCGGACCAATCCCTTGGAGCAACGACAACCGGACAATACAATGAAAAAGATTATTCTTTTCGCGTTATTGCTGGCAATTTCAGCTTGCAATTACATCGAGCCAAGTATCTCCCAACAGCCAGGCATCTACCTGGACACCCCCATCAAGCTCTCGGAATTGATGGTCTACGTGCAGCCCACTGCCCGGCAGCATATGCCCATGCGCGCCCTGGTCTACCCCATGTGGATCCAGCAGAACTATCCGGAACGGCTGGCCCTCGGTCGCGCTTTCACCAAAGTATTCCATAACGCCTGGACCGAGGAACAACTCTTCCCGGCCCAGGTCCTGGCCGACAGCGAATTCGCCCTCAAACCTGACCGCGCCATTGCCAAGGCCCGCAAGCAGGGTGCAGACGTGGTGATCCTCTTCACCGTGCCCTATCTCTACACGGGCCACACTCTGGACGACACCGCGGTCACCGTGCAGATGGACATGTATGAAACCACCGCCGGGCACCTTATCTACTCCATGCAGCAGGCCTCCCGCATCGAATTCAAGGCCGAAGAGGACTGGATTCTCTTTGCCAAGAAATATCGCATGCCCACAGACCCCCTGCTGGGCTGCCTCTGGGCTATCGCCAAGGACATGGCCGTGCCGCTCAAGTCCTGGCTGCCGCCCTATAACCCCCGCGACCTCGGCTTTGCCTCCACCCGAAGCGAGATTATCGATGGCCTGACCAGCGGCAAGAACGGCCCCTACGATCCCAACGCGGATGTCATTGCCCAGGGCGGCGCCATCTACCTGCGCATCGAATTCGATGTGGACAAGGCCACCATCCGGCCCGAATTCAACAACCAGCTCGATGAACTCGGCCGCGCCCTGACCTCTTCCGCCCTGCGAGACAAGAAGGTCATCCTCGGCGGTCACACCGACTCCGATGCCTCCGCCGAATACAACCTCGACCTCTCCAAGCGCCGAGCCGAGGCAGTCAAAGGCTACCTGGTTCGAAATTTCCAGATCGATCCGGGGCTGATCGGCACCAAGGGCTACGGCGAATCCCGACCGATCATGCCCAACGACAATACAGCCAACAAACAGCTCAACCGCCGGGTGGAAGTCAGACTGGCTGATTAGCTTGACAACCCAGGAACGATTCCTAAATATGTGGGGCGACGGAAAACTATCCGCCGCCCCTCTTTTTTTCGGCTTTTCGGTCGAGAGCTTTTATGCTACTGGAGATTCCCCACTTCAACTAAAGGAATTTTACATATGATCGGCATTTCAAAACTCTATTGTGGCGCCGTGGAGCCCTCCGACGCCCTGCGCTATGGCCGCGAGTCCGGCAAACTGCCCTCGCATCTGCTCCAGTTCGCTGCGGACAAAAAACCCGTGGTGGTATGGAACATGACCCAGCGCTGCAACTTAAAGTGTGTGCACTGCTACGCCCACGCCGTGGACCCAAGCGCCCACAAGGACGCGATCTCCCACGAGAAAGCCAAGGAAATCATTGACGATCTGTCCGCCTACGGTGCGCCGGTCATGCTTTTTTCCGGCGGCGAACCCCTGGTGCGCGAAGATCTGGTCGAACTGGCCAAATACGCCACCAGTAAGGGCATGCGTGCGGTCATCTCCACCAACGGAACCCTGATCACCAAGAAAAAGGCCAAGGAACTCAAGGAAGTTGGCCTGTCATACGTGGGCATCTCCCTGGACGGTGCCGAAGAGATCCATGATGAATTCCGCGGCGTGAAGGGCTCCTACAAAAAGGCGCTCGAAGGCGTGGAAAACTGCCAGGCCGAAGGCCTCAAGGTCGGCCTGCGCTTCACCCTGAACAAGCGCAACGTATCCGAGGTGCCCCACCTCTTCGACCTCATCGAACAGCGCGACATCCCGCGCATCTGCTTCTACCACCTGGTCTACTCTGGACGTGGCTCCGACCTGATCAAGGAAGACCTCTCCCACCAGGAGACCCGCGACGTGATCGACCTGATCATGGACCGCACCAAGGCTCTCTTCGACAAAGGCAACCCCAAGGAAGTCCTCACCGTGGACAACCACGCGGACGGCCCCTACGTCTACTACCGCCTGCTCAAGGAAGACCCCGAACGCGCCAAGAAGGTGCTAGAACTCTTGCAGTGGAACGAGGGCAACTCCTCGGGTCGCGGCATCGGCTGCATCTCCTGGGACGGCCAGGTCCACGCTGACCAGTTCATGCGCCACCACACCTTCGGCAACGTGCTGGAGCGCCCCTTCTCCGAAATCTGGGACGACCCCAAGATCGAACTGCTCCAGAAGATGAAGGACAAGCGCCCACACGTGGGCGGTCGCTGCGCCAAATGCCGCTTCCTGCACATCTGCGGTGGCAACTTCCGCGCCAGGGCCGAAGCCTACTACGACGACTTCTGGGCCCAGGACCCTGCCTGCTACCTCACTGACGAGGAAATCACCGGCGAGCCCATTGGCGTGCGGGATTAGAGTAGCAATACATTTGGGAGGACGAACCGGGGGGAACTTTTTGCCAAAAAGGTTCCCCCCGGTTCGTCTTTCCAAATCTATTGCATCCCTAATCCCGCACGCCGATGGGTTCGCCGGTGATTTCCTCATCGGTGAGGTAGCAGGCCGGGTCCTGGGCCCAGAAGTCGTCGTAG
>JAHJKV010000514.1 GCA_018822065.1 Pseudomonadota bacterium | reverse complement strand
GTGCAACATGCGGTTACTGCCAGTTACCAGAAGACTGCCAACTGGGCAACAGCCCAAGAGCCCCAATCGATATGATTGCCCCAGCAAATTCAAGATATCTCACCCTCAACGCCTATCTGCGCCAGCGCTTTGGCCAGCGGGTACAAAAAATCCCCCTGGATGCGGGGTTCAACTGCCCCAATCGCGACGGGACCTTATCCTCCAAAGGGTGCGACTTCTGCAACGCCACCGGGTCCGGCTCCGGCCTGCTCGGGCAGGGATTGTCCCTGACGAAGCAATGGGAACATTGGCGCGAACTTTTTGTGTCGAATTCCAAGACGCGCGTGTTTCTGGCCTATCTTCAGTCGTTTTCCAACACCCATGCCCCCCTTTCGCGGATCGAGGCCGTGTTGGACGAGCTTCGGGATCTTCCTGCCCTGGTGGGCCTGTGCATCGGGACTCGACCCGACTGTCTGGAGCAGGAAAAGATCGATTGCATCGCCGCCTTTCCGGCCAAGGAGATTCACCTCGAACTCGGCCTGCAGTCGGCAAACGACGCCACACTGAAGCGGATCCACCGGGGCCACGATGTCGCCTGTTTTGCAGACGCCACCCGTCGAGCCCACGCCGCCGGGCTGAAGGTGGTGGCCCACCTCATTGCCGGACTGCCCGGTGAAGATGCCGACGATTTCAAGCGCAGCATCGACCTTGTCAACGACCTGCCGGTGCACGGCCTGAAAATCCACAACCTGTATGTCTGCCATGAAACCGCCCTGGCCGGACAGTGGGAGCGCGGCGAGTACGTGCCCCTTGAGCTTCCCGAGTACGTCGATATCGTGATCTGGGCCCTTGCCCACCTGCGACCGGACATGGTCATCCACCGCCTGAACGGCGACCCGGCCCCCGGCGAACTGCTCGCCCCGGACTGGGCCGCTGAAAAACAGCGCATCCTGACGACGATTCACCCCCTCATGAAACGACTGCAGATTCGACAGGGGTGTGCCTTCCGCCCTTCCGATTCCCCCTGATTTCTGCTAATTAAATCAGAGAGGATACACAGCATGACAAGCACGACGCGACAACGAGTCGAACGGGTCGAAATGCCACCCCTGGCCGTGACTATCACCTGGGAAGGCGACGTGGTCCGGAAGCTGAATGTGGGCCGGTCTGGCACTGGAACGACCGCCTCTCCCAGTGCGCTGGCCATGGCCTACAAGACCGCTCTGGGCCGGTACGTGGCCGGGGAGCCGGTGGATTGGCCCGAGGCACCCATCGACATGGACTCGCTGACCCCGTTTTCGAAGCAGGTGCTGGTTGCCCTGCGTCGGCATGCCCCGCACGGGACGCGGCTGACCTATGGCCAACTGGCGACACTGGCCGGGGCTCCCGGTTCGGCTCGGGCCGTGGGGAGAGTCATGGCCAACAACCCCTGGCCCCTGCTCTACCCCTGCCACCGGGTCGTGGGTTCCACAGGCGCGCTGACCGGGTTTTCCGCCGAAGGCGGCATCGAGACCAAGGAGTTGATGCTGGGGATTGAAACCCGCGGAATGGAGCAGGCATAGATGGCACTTTTGGAATGGTCGGACGCCCTGGAACTGGGCATCCCGAATATCGACGAACAGCACCGGCGTCTGCTCGACACCATGAACACTCTCAGTTCACAGATTCAGCATGGCAAAAGCGGACAGGGATATGCTGCTGCGGTGCAGGAAATGCAGGACTATACGACTTTCCACTTCATGGAAGAAGAGACGATGATGCGCATTTCGGGTTTTCGGCATGCCGACTCCCACGCCTCTCTGCACCAGAAGTTCATAAAAGAGACTGAGGAGTTCGCCGCAATCGATGTGACGAACGCGCCGGGCAAAGCCTTGGAGCTGCTCCTGTTCATTCAGGAATGGCTGGTTGACCACATCCTGGGAGTCGACCTAGTCTTTGCCCAGCACTACAAAGAGTCTGGTGGGGACTGATCAACTCTTCGACTCCAGCATCTCACGCACCTCGACAGCATATTCACGGTCCATGCCCATGATATGTTCCTTGAGCCAGGTGCTCAGAAAAACAAACACGGCCAAGGGCCGATCCTGTGAACCATCACAGGCAAAATCCGACACCTGTTTGGTAAACTTGGCGTGGATGGCCTTGTGCTCTTCCATCCCGGCATATCCCGCTTGCTTCATGAGCTGTTCTTCAGTGGAAAAATGCAACACAGCATAGCGTCCCATCTGCGCCAACAGCCGATTCACCTGCATGGGGTTGGATTCTTCCGAGGCAAGGGTGTAGGCCGCATTGATCATGTCCACGAGGCCCTTGTGCTGTTCGTCCACCACATCCACGCCGATGGACAGGGCCGGTTCCCATTCGATGATGTTCATACGTCCTCCCTAACAGGATCAGTATGCCCCAGACGAATCGGCAATACAACTTGATAATACCCTCGGGGCAATACAGACTGCCAGGGTGAAGCCACCCGGCTACTTGGAAAGCTTCCGCTGCAACCTGGCCCGCATCCATATGGCCAGCAGGTTCATGCCCAAGACCAGGGCAATGAGCACCAGGGCGGTTCCATATTGCAGGGGCCGGGTCTTCTCGATCTCGGTTCCTGCGGTGGCCAGGACATAGATGTGGTACGGCAGGGCCATGACATCGTCCAGGATGCCCTGGGGCAACTGGGGAGTGAAGAACACGGCGGCGGTGAACATGATGGCCGCTGTTTCCCCTGCCGCGCGACTGATGGAGAGGATCGAGCCCGTAAGAATGCCAGGCAGGGCCGCAGGCAGGACCACGCGCTGGATGGTCTGCCACTTGGTGGCCCCCAGTCCCAGGCTGGCCTCGCGATAGGTGTCGGGCACACTGCGCATGGCCTCCTCGGTGGTGCCGATGACCACGGGCAGGGTAAGGGCCCCCAGGGTGAAGGCACCGGCCAGGATGGAGACACCCATGCCCAAAAGGCCCACGAACAGGCCCAGGCCAAAGAGGCCGAAGACCACTGAAGGGACCCCGGCCAGATTGTTGATGCAGATGCGGATGAGCCGCAGGACCTTGCCGGGCCGGGCGTATTCATTGAGGTAGATGGCGGAGGCCACGCCCAGGGGCAGGGCCACGAGCATGGAACTCAGGGCCAGGACAAAGGTGCCGAAGATGCAGGGGAAGATGCCCCCCTTGGTCATGGACTCCCGCGGGAACTCGGTCAGAAACTCCAGGCTCAGAGCAGGCAGGCCGTTGACAAGGAGAAAACCTATGATGATCGCCAGGGCCAGGCCGTTGATGACCGCTGCCGAACGGAACAGCAGGAACACGGCGCGCTCCCTGGTCTTGCGCCGGTTGTTGCGACGTTCGCTGGCCGCCAGGTCCAGCAGGGGGTTCAGGATGGTGCTCATGTCTGTCTCCTCCTTACAGGGTGGCCGCGCCGACCTGCTTGTACTTGTGGGCCAGATGGTCGGCAATGACGTTGAAGAGCAGGGTGAAGAGGAAGAGTACGATGCCGATGGCGAACAGGGCAAAGTAGTGCGGCTCCCCAAAAGGTGCCTCGCCCATTTCCGCCGCGATGGAGGCGGGCATGGGCCGGACCGGGTCGAAGATGGAACTCGGCACCAGACCTGCGCCGCCCGCGACCATCAGCACGACCATGGTCTCACCGATGGCGCGCGACATGCCCAGAATGACTGCCGTGGAAATGCCTGACAACGATGCCGGGACCACCACCTTCCAGATGGTTTCATTATGGGTGGCCCCCAGGGCCAGGGAGGCCTCCTTCAGTTCCAGGGGCACCGCAAAGATGGCATCCTCGGAGACCGAGGTGATGGTGGGCACGGACATGAAGGCCAGCATGATCGAGGCGTTCAGCATGTTCAGGCCGTTGGCGATGCCGAAGGTGTCCTGGAGGAACGGGGCCATGATGACCATGCCGAAGAAACCGATGACCACCGAGGGCAGCGAGGCCAGCAGCTCGATCACCGGCTTGACGATGCCGCGCATCCGGGGCGAGGCGATCTCGGCCAGGTAGAGGGCGGTCATCACGCCCAGGGGGATGGCGATGAGCGAAGAGAGCGCCGTGACCGAGAGCGAACCCATGATCAGCGGGAAGATGCCGAACTCGGGAGCGTCCTCGTCCGTCGGATACCAGCCTCTTCCGAGCAGGAAGTCCGAGACAGAGACATCCTTGAACAAGGGAAGTCCTTCCTTGAACAGGAAGATCATGATCAGCAGCAGGATCAGGATGGAGGTCAGGGCTGTGACGAAAAAACAGGCCTGGATGAGACGGTCACGGGTGCGGCGTTGCAAGTGGAGCGCCTTGAGGGTGGCGGTAATGGCCACCGCGAGCAGGAGCATGGCGGCAAAGGAATAGGCAACCGTGGCCCGACCGGAAATGCCGTGTTCCACGGAGTTACGGATAAAGGCCAGGCCGTCGGCATTGAGCGACTTGCCCTGCCCCTTGCGACGGACCACCGAAGCCTGTTCGTCCACCGTCTTCTTGATTCGGTCCACCTCAAGCTGGGCCGCCTTGAGCTGCGAGTCCTCGCCTTCCACGTTCTCGGCGTCGGCATATTGCTGCTCCAGGAAGAATCCCACATAGCGAAGAATCTCGTCCATGGCTTTCGGGACGGAATTATTCTCAAGCCCGCGCGACTCGGCAGCGTTCACCTGCTGCAAGAACATCAGCTCCACCTCGGTGGGCTCGGATTTGACTCTGCCGAGCAGAATCAACAGGGCCGCAAGGAGCGCCAGCACGATCAACAGGAGCGTTGTCCGGTCTATCAATGCTTTTTTCGGAGTATCCTGTTCCACTTCCATCTCCCGATCCTGACGTTGGACGCACTGCGTCGGAACCGCCCAGGGACGGTTCCGACGGGTTTCATATCATATAAGCCCCGGAAAGGGCGAGCTACATGCCACCGACCTTGATGAAGCCGGTGTCTTCGGCCAACTGCTGGCCAGCGGGGCTCAGCATGAAGTCGAGGATGGTCTTGGCGTCACCGGTGGGGGCACCGGGGGTGTAGCAGTTCAGGCCGCGGGAGACGGGGTAGGAACCATCAAGGGCGGTCTTGACGTTGGCGGCGACACCGTCAACGGAAAGGGCCTTCAGTTCGGCATTGACGTACGCCAGGCCGACATAGCCGATGGCAAGCTTGTTCTTGGACACGGCCTGGGCCACGGCGC
>JAHJKV010000513.1 GCA_018822065.1 Pseudomonadota bacterium | reverse complement strand
TGTGGTCCATGCGCATCTTTCCGGTGTCGAAATTGAAGCGGTTGTTGGCGTTGAAAATGCCAATGACGAGTCCAATGGCGAGGAGCACGAGAATGATGTCCCGTGTCCAGTTGTGTTTTTTCGGTGGCTTGGGGTCCAGGTTCCTGATCATGCGTTGTTCTTCCTCCAAATCGGCTGTGGGACCATAGCCGCTCTGGTCGTTGCGGGCAATGGGTAAAACGGGTACGCATATTGAATATAAAAAGCAAAAACGAGACTCTATGAGCGATACTCACGACATTCTGAAATCCGTTTTCGGCTACGATGTTTTCCTGGGCCGTCAGGAAGAGGTGGTTACCCATACCTTGCGTGGCGGCGACTCCCTGGTGCTCATGCCCACGGGCGGGGGCAAGTCCGTGTGCTACCAGATCCCGGCCATGCTCCGGCCCGGCACTGCGGTGGTGGTCTCGCCGCTCATCGCCCTCATGCGCGACCAGGTGCAGGGGCTCTTGCAGATGAACGTGACGGCGGCCTGCCTAAACTCCTCCCTGCCGCCCCAGGAGGCATCGGAGGTCGTCCGAGAGCTCATGGCCGGTCGGCTCGACCTCCTCTATGTGGCCCCGGAACGCCTCTGTTCCCCCGGTTTTTTGGACATGCTGACCAAAATTCCCATCGCCCTCTTCGCCATCGACGAGGCCCATTGCGTCTCCCAGTGGGGTCACGATTTCCGGCCCGAATACACCCAACTCGGGATACTGGCCGATCGCTTTCCCGGCGTGCCGCGCATGGCGCTCACCGCCACGGCCGACGGCCCCACCCGCAAGGACATCCTCGAAAACTTACGTCTTTCCCAGGCCACGATCTTTGCCACGGGTTTCGACCGGCCCAATATCCGCTACCACGTGGTGACCAAGGACAACCCCCACAAGCAGCTCTTGTCCTTCATCAAGACCCATCACTCAGGCGATGCGGGCATCGTCTATCGCATGAGCCGCAAGAAGGTGGAGCAGACCGCAGCCTGGCTCACCCAGCAGGGAATCGAGGCCTTCCCCTACCACGCCGGGCTCGACTCGGGGGTGCGCAGCGCAAACCAGGAACGGTTCATGCGCGAAGAGGGTGTGGTCATGGTGGCCACGGTGGCTTTCGGTATGGGCGTGGACAAGCCCAATGTGCGCTTCGTGGCCCATCTGGACCCGCCCAAAAGTCTGGAGGCCTACCACCAGGAAACGGGGCGCGCCGGGCGCGACGGCCTGCCGGCCGATGCCTGGATGACTTACGGCCTGGGGGACATCGGTATGCTCCGGATGCTCATCGGGGCTGACGGTGGCGGGCTGAAAAACCGAGTGGACCAGCACAAGCTCAATTCCATGCTCGCCTTTTGCGAGACCCCGCGCTGCCGCCGCCAAGTGATTCTGGAATATTTCGGCGAGACAGGCCACAAGCCCTGCGGCAACTGCGACACCTGCCTGACTCCGCCCATAACCTTCGACGCCACGGAGGTGGCCCAGAAGGCGCTGTCGAATATCTTCCGCACCGGCCAGCTCTTTGGGGCCGGCCACCTGGCCGACGTGCTCACCGGCAAGATGACCGACAAGGTGATCAAGTTCGGCCATGACAGCCTTTCCACGTTTGGCATAGGCACGGAGTTCAAACAGCGCGGCTGGATGTCGGTCTACCGTCAGCTGGCCGCCGCCGGTCTGGTGCACGTGGACGTGGAGGGTCATGGTTCCCTGAAGCTCGTCGAGGCCAGTTGGGCGGTGCTCAAAAACGGGCGCGAGGTGGAACTGCGCATGGACCCGCTGAAGGCCAAGGGCAAGAAAAAAACGCCCAAGACCCCCACGGACATGGATCCCCTCCAGGGCGAGGGCCTGGGGCTGTTCGAGATCTTGCGCGAGAAGCGACTGGAGCTTTCCAAAAAGGCCTCGGTACCACCCTACGCGGTCTTCCCCGACCGGACCCTGCTGGAGATGGTCCGCTACCGCCCACAGGACACCGATGGATTCAGCCTGCTCTCCGGCGTGGGAGAGGCCAAGCTGGCTCGGTATGCCGAGGCGTTTCTGGCAGTGCTGGCCGTCCATGAGCGTAGCCATGGCCGTCCCCAGGACCTGGAAGAACCGCCCGAGGAGCGCAGGGCACAGAAGCACCAGCGGGCCGAACGAATCAGAACCGGTGATATTCCGGCGACTATCATCGAAAGCG
>JAHJKV010000049.1 GCA_018822065.1 Pseudomonadota bacterium | reverse complement strand
CCACCACGGACATCGCTATCTTTGCCGAGGGGTCCCCCCTGGTGGAGCCCGACGGCATCGACATCGGCTCCCACCCGACGCTCATCCGGGCGCTCAAGGTGAAATCCATCGGCGTGGGCGGCGACTCGGCCATAACGATCATGGGCGACCTGGTGCGCGTCGGCCCCAACCGACTCGGCCCCTCCGTGGCCGAAGGCGGCACCCACCCCACCCTGACCGATGCCCTGAACTATCTGGGCGACTGCGAGGTGGGCGACCTGGGGGCTTCGCGCGCAGGCCTTGAGGCCTATGCCACCAACCACACCATCAGCCCGGCCAAACTGGCCGAGCAGGCTGTGGCCGTGGCCGCCTCCACCATCCGGGCCGAGACTCGCGACCTGGTGGCCGAAATCAACGACAAGCCGGTCTACACCATCCATGAACTCATGGAAGGCAAGAAGATCGTGCCCAAGAAGGTCTACCTCGTGGGCGGACCGGCCCAGGCCATGAAGATGCCACTCTTCCGGGAATTCCGCCTCTCCACCGAGGTGCCGGAGAACTACGCCGTGGCCAATGCCGTGGGCGCAGCCCTGACCCGCACCACCACGGATCTGGAACTCTTCGCCGACACTCAGAAGCACATCCTGTTCATCCCGGTTCTCGGCCACCGCGAAAACATCCCAGGTAGCTACAGCCTGGAGGAGGCCAAGCGCGACGCCATGAACCGCCTGCTGGCCCACCTGACCGATCTCAAGCTCAGCTCCGACGCGGACCGGGCGCTGATCACCCACGCCTCGGCCTTCAACATGGTCGAGGACATGCACTCCGTGGGGCGAAACATCCGCGTCACCTGTCAGATCAAACCCGGCGTAGCCGCCACGCTCTCCGGAGGCACGGCATGATCAAGGCCAAGAACTCCCTTGGGGTCATCCTCTTTCCCGCCTTTGACTGGGCCATCAGCCCCACCCATCCAGAACGGGAGGAGCGGCTGCTCTACACCCAGGACCAGCTCAAGGAGGAAGGGCTCTTCGACGTGGAGGGCATCAGCGAGCACAAGCCCGAGGTGGCAAGCGTCGAGGATGTGGAGCGCACCCATTTCTGCTTCCCGGACGTGAACGCGGTCACCACCCGCTCGCACATGATCTCCGCTGGCGGGGCCATCACCGCGGGCCGGCTGGTCATTGAAAAGCAGTGCGACCGGGCCTTCGCCCTGGTGCGACCGCCCGGACACCACGCCATGAAGGTGGTGCGCGGCAATCGCGGCTTCTGCAACGTGAATATCGAGGCGGTCATGGTCGAGTGGTTGCGCGAGCACCACGGGGTCAGGCGCGTGGCCATCGTGGACACGGACTGTCACCATGGCGACGGCACCCAGGATGTCTACTGGCACGACCCGGATGTCCTGTTCATCTCCATCCACCAGGATGGTCGGACCCTCTATCCCGGCACGGGCTTTCCCCACGAGTCCGGCGGACCGCAGGCCAAGGGACGGACCATCAACATCCCCCTGCCGCCCAATACCAGCGACGAGGGTTTCCTCATGGCCATTGACGAGGTGGTGCTCCCCATCCTGGAGGACTTCAAACCCGAACTTGTCATCAACTCCGCCGGGCAGGACAACCATTTCTCCGACCCGATCACCAATATGAACTGCTCAGCCCAGGGCTATGCCCTGCTGAGCGAAAAGCTCAACCCCGACATCGCCGTGCTGGAGGGGGGCTACGCCATCCAGGGCGCCCTGCCCTATGTGAACCTGGGCATCTGTCTGGCCATGGCCGGGGTGGACTATTCTTCGGTGGCTGAACCGAATTTCCAGCCCGAAACCCTGCGCCAGAGCGCCCAGACCTCGGCCTACATCGAGGAACTCTGCCGACAGCTTCCGCAGCTCTACTTCGAGCCGCGCGAGCCAAAAGACGGTATCTCCGACGGCACATGGCATCACCGAAACAAATCAATCTATTATGATACCGATGGGTTGCAGGAGGTGCAAAAGGAATCACTGCATCTCTGCGGCAACTGCCGGGGACTACTCAAGATCGAGAGCCAGGTGGACTCCACCCGCTGTCTGGGCGTGGAAATCCCCCTGGACGCCTGCGACGCCTGCCGCTCGCTCGGCTACTCCATCGTCGAGGAAGCCCAGCTCAAATCCAGCTTCCGCTACATCCAGTTCATCAACCGGAAAGACAAAGAGTATACCCGCTTCGGATTTTAGGAATAGCGGGACTGCGCAGTACCTAGCCGATAGACTGCATGCCCTTCGAGCGCACCGTCAGGACCCGAACGGGGTACGGACGGGTATCAACATGTGGATGTGGGGCCGGAAGCGTGGTTATGGTTTGGGAGTGCGAACGCTCTTGCCGCCGGTCAGCTTCCAGAGGAGCATTCCGCCGGTGAGGTTGTAGGAATTGGAGATGCCGGTTTTCATGAGCTGCCAGGCTACCAGGGGGGAGCGGTGACCGGTCATGCAGACCACTACCACGGTGGGGGGGCCGCCGGGGTCGCCGTGGAGGTCCATGGCCGCGTCGAAGCTCGCGCCGGTGAACAGGGGGGCGCTCTTGGCCTCGGGGATGTGGAACAGGTCGTATTCGGTGCGGGTGCGCACGTCCACGATCCGCAAGCGTTCCCCTGCCTCCAAACGCCGCCGGAGCTGCCAGGGGGACATGTGCTTCAGGCCCAGGACGATCCACATGGCCTCCCAGATGACCGACAGAACGATGATGGCGATGATCAGACTCATGGTTTTTCTCCAGGTTGGCCCAAAAGATAGATGCCATAGGTGGCGAAAATCTCCGGCTTGAAACGCACAATCTTGCCGCTTTCCTCGTGGTGGTGGGTGCGGATGGCGCACTCCTTGCGGATGGGAATGGCAAGCATCTCGCAAAACCGCTTGAAATCGCGCAGGGTGATCACCCGGATGTTCGGGGTGTCGAACCATTCATAGGGCAGTTCGCGGGAGACCGGTGCCCGGCCTTTGAAAAGCATCTGCAACCGGTGGCGCCAGTGGCTGAAATTCGGAAAGGAGACCACGGCCCTGCGGCCTACCCTGAGCATCTCCTTGATCAACGCCTCGGCCTCGAACACCTGCATGAGCGCCTGGGAGAGGATCACGTAGTCAAATGCGTTGTCCGGATAGTCGCGCACCTCTTCGTTCATGTCGCCATGGACCACAGTCAGGCCGCGCCCGATGCCGGTGAGTACCTTGTCTTCGTCGCGCTCGATGCCTGTGCCGCGCACCTGACGCTCGTCGCGCAGATGACCCAGGAGCGATCCCCGCCCACAGCCAAGGTCCAGGACCCGACTGCCCGGTTCTATCCAGGAGGCGATGACCTGCAGATCAAAGCGCATGGCCGCCCTCCTCGTGCAGGCTGCCGTGAACGCGGTCCAGGAAGCCCTGGAGCAGCTTGGTCATGCGCTCGTTGGGCAACAGGAATGCGTCGTGGCCAAAGCTGGCCTCGATCTCCACGAAACTCACGTCCAGCCCGTTCTTCTTCATGGCCTGGACCATGGCCTTGGACTGGTAGGTCGGGTAGAGCCAGTCCGAGGTGTAGGAGACAACCAGGAAGGGGCAAGTGGCACGGGTAAAGGCGGCCACAGCCGAGTCGTTGCCCCAGGCCTTTTCCAGGTTGAAGTAGTCTGCGGCGCGGGTCATGCGCAGGAAGCTGTTGGCGTCGAAGCGGTCCACGAATTTACCGCCCTGGTAGCGCAGGTAGCTCTCCACCTGAAAGTCCGCCTCGAAGTCGAAGGAAATGTCGCAGCGGTCCTGGAGCCGACGGTCGAACTTCTCGCGCATGGCCTCGTCCGAGAGGTAGGTGATGTGGCCGATCATCCGGGCCACGGCCAGGCCATGGGCCGGGATTCCGGATTCGTAATAGTCGCCACCGCAAAAGGCCGGGTCGGCCAGGATGGCCTGGCGGGCGACCTCGTTGAAGGCGATGGCCTGGGCCGAGTGCTTGGTGGTGGTGGCCAGCGGCACGGCAGAGGCGACCATCTCCGGGAAGCGCACGGCCCATTCCAGGGCCTGCATGCCACCCACGGACCCGCCGATCACCGAGAGCAGGCGGGTGATTCCCAAGTGCTCCACAAGCTTCTTCTGGGCCGCGACCATGTCGCCGATGGTGACCACGGGGAAGGCCGAGCCCCAAGGCTTGCCAGTGGCCGGGTTGACGGAGGCCGGGCCGGTGGAACCCATGCAGCCGCCGAGGACATTGGCGCAGATGACGAAATAGCGGTCCGTGTCCATACCCTTGCCCGGACCGATCATGATGTCCCACCAGCCGGGCTGTTTGTCCGAGGGCTCGTAGAAACCTGCGGCATGGGAGTCACCGGTCAGGGCGTGCATGACCAGGATGGCGTTGTCGCGCTACTCGTTCAGGGTTCCCCAGGTCTCGTAGGCGATGTCCACCTGGGGCAGGTCGCGGCCACAATCGAGGGTCAGGGGGGCGTCCAGGGTGAAAATGCGTTT
>JAHJKV010000512.1 GCA_018822065.1 Pseudomonadota bacterium | reverse complement strand
CGAGCACCCGGAAGGTGAGATACACCCCGAGCACCATCAGTCCGAAGGCAAACCCCTGTTCCAGTGCTCCGTAGAATGCGTACATGGTCATTGGAGTAACCTGCCTGATTTACGCTTAGTTCGCAATGAATCAGCGCACGGCACCTGGATGCCGTGCGCTGTGTATCGCAAAAGTGCTTCAATGAAGCTAGTAAATGACCTTGTCTGCCCGATCCTGGACCGCGACCGGGATTTCAACACCCATGGCCTCTGCAGCAGGCTTGTTCACATGCAGGCTCAGATCCTTGATGGATTCGACCGGCATGGTGGTCGGGGCAGCACCATCGAGGACTCGCTTGGCGATCTCGCCGGTCTGTAGGCCCATCTTGTAGTAGTCGATGGCCAGGGCAGCGACCGCGCCACGGGCCACGGAGTCGGTGTCTGCCGTGAACAGGGGCAGCTTGGATTCGGTGCAAACCTTGACGGCGCTCTCCAGGGCCGAGACCACGGTGTTGTCAACAGGGACGTAGACGGCTTGGACCTTGCCCACCAGGGACTGGGCGGCCTGGGTCACACCTGCGGAGTTGTCGATGGTGGCTTCACGAAGTTCGATGCCATATTTGGCGCATTCCTGTTTGAGGATGTCCACCAGGACCACTGAGTTGGTTTCGCCGGAGTTGTAGATGACACCGAGGGTCTTTATTTCAGGCAGGAATTCGCGGATCAGGCTCACCTGCTGGTCCACGGGGCTCATGTCTGTCATGCCGGTGACGTTGCCTCCGGGGGCTTCGAGGCTGGCGACCACCTTGGCGGCGACAGGGTCGGTGACGCCGGTGAAGACAATGGGGATGTCCTGGATTTTTTGGGCCACGGCAATGACCGAGGGGGTGGTGATGGCCAGGACCAGATTCGGGGCCTCGCCCTTGATCTGGCTGGCGATTTGCTCATTGATGGCCATATCGCCCTGGGCGATGTGCACGTTGTAGGTAGCCTGGACACCGAGTTCGGCCAATTTGTCCTTGAAACCGTCCTGCATGGCGTTCAGGGCAGGGTGTTCGACAATCTGGGTGATGGAGATGGTGAAACCTGCCGGGGTAGCCGGAGCTTCGACGGCCGGAGTTTCCGTTGCCGGAGCCGGGGTTTCTTCCGCAGCTTTCTGGGCATCCTGGCCGCAGCCGGTGATGGACAATAGGAGCATCAGCATCAAAACAAAAGAACGTTTCATATTTCATCCCCCTCAAGGTTTGTTACAAACGGGCAGTGCATCAATATAAAAAAAAGGGCCGGTTCACAACCGGCCCGGATGGTTTATTTGGGAATAGTGCTAGAACCTGATGTCTTCTTCGCGGATGATCTGGAAGGCCTTGTTGCCCTTGACCCTTCCCGGGATGCCATGGAACTTCTTCACGCCCTCGATTTCCGCCTCAAGCAGGGCGTCTTCATCAGTGTCCAGCAGCATGATGTCGCCTTTTTCCAAGTTCAGCAACTGACGGGCAGTGATGGTGGTATGGCCCATTCGGACCAGCATCTCCACCGGGGTTTCCATGAGGCGTTCCTTAAAACGGTTGATCCAGACATGGTCCACTTCCAGGCGTTCTGACTGGAAAGAGGCATGCAGCTTGGAGCGGATGGGTTCCATGGTGGCGTATGGCAGACAGCAGATGAGCGAGCCGATGGCATTTTCCAGTTCCACCTCGAAGGTGACCACGATGACCACGTCGGACGGAGGCACGATTGCCGCAAATTGCGGGTTGACCTCGCTTCGGATCATTTCGATGTGCACTTCGTGCACCGGCTTCCATGAGTCTTCCATGTTGGCCAGGGCAATCTTGACCACCCGGTCTACAATGGCCTGTTCGATGGGAGTGAAGTCCCGGCCTTCTACCTTGGGTTGGCTGCCAGCTCCACCAAAGAAACTCTCCACCAGTGCAAAGACCAGTCGTGAGTCGACAACGAGGATGGCGTTGCCGCGCAGGGGGTCCATTTTGAAGATGGAAATGGAGGTCGGCACAGGCAGGGACCGCATGAAGTCACCGAATTTGGACATGTCGATGGAGATCGGGTTGATATCCACGCGCTTGCGCATGACGTTGGCCAGGGCGTTGGTTGCCAGACGGGCGAAGCGGTCGTTGACGATCTCCAGCACGGGCATTCGCCCGCGGATGATGCGGTCCTGGTTGGCCAGGTCGAAGGAGACAACGCCGGTATCATCATCCGGGAGGTCGGTCTCGGTTTCGACATCGCCTCCAGACAAGCCGCGCAACAACGCATCAACTTCATCTTGCTCAAGAATTTTGCTCATAAGCCCAGGTACTCCAGGTCGGGTTCAAGGGGCCGGATATATGGCTGCCTTGGTTACGCCTCAGAAAAGCAATCTTCGTGCCGAAGGATGCCTACACCTCTTATCGGCCTTGGTGCGCTTAGATATTAGGGTTTCCTGGCCCGGAGGGGAAGGGGAACCTGCACTCAACGGGTCAAAAAGATGTCAGGGCGTTTCCGGGGGCAACCCGGTAATGCTCACGACGAGGATGTCAGCTCCCTTGTTCATGTTCCACTGCCTGAGGGCAGCAAGGGTTTCGGGGTGGGGGTGGCCGATGGCGATGGCTGATCCGCGTCTGCGCGCCATTGCTTCTGCTTTCCGCAACTGCCCTATGATGTAGGCGATATTCTTTTCATTGTCGATGAACACGTCCCGGCTGTAAAAGGGGGTTCGTGTAGCAAGGGCGGCGGCGTGGCCGCTGGATTTGCCAATGGTCCGGCTGTCCAGGAAGAAAAGGCCGCGCCGGGAAATGGCCGTCAGGGCACTGGTCATGCCCTGTAAATCTGCTGTGAAAAGCGATCCCATGTGGTTGTTTACGCCGACGGCTTCCGGGATCTGGTCCAGGTTCCACTTGATCGTGGTTTCGATTTCCTGGGGGGTCATGGTGACAAAGAGGGCACCGGGGCCTGGGTCCATGTCGGGATATCCAAGGGGTTGCATGGGAAGATGGACCATGAGGTCCAGGCCATGGCGATGGGCCAGTTCACGGATCCTGTCCTTTTCAGAGGAGGCAGGCCAGACCGCAAAGGTCAGCTTGAGACCAGTTTCGGCCAGACCTTGGGCCAGACGCAGATCCTCTCCCATGTCGTCGATGACAATGGACATGCGGCCTTTGATCTCGGCGGGGAGCGTGGGAATATCAGG
>JAHJKV010000511.1 GCA_018822065.1 Pseudomonadota bacterium | reverse complement strand
TTTGATGCAATTAATTGCACAAGTATTCGGGGATGGTGCAGTGTTCTTGCACTTCGGCGCCTTGACAAGTGAGGGAATCGGCCTCATTTTCTAAAACGAAATCAAGGAGAAACGTGCATGCCTATTTTTGAATACAAGTGCGACAAATGCGGTAATGAATTTGAGGAACTGGTTCTGTCGTCCCATGAGGAGCCCAACTGTCCCGAGTGCGGACAGGAAAAATGCCAGCGTCAGCTCTCCATGAGTTGGGGTGCGGCTGGCACCAAGGGAGGAACCGGTATGGCCAAGCCCAAGCTGGGTGGGAACGGGTCCGGGTGCGGGGCCGGCGGCTTCAAATGAGCCTAGACTGACGGCTCCAGGTTGGAGTCAAGGGAAGGCAACTCGTCCACACCGCACCTGCGGCAGTGAGCACAACCCTTGTCCGGGCAACCGGGCGAGGGTTTTTGTTCTTTGGAGCGCAGCCACTCCTTCCAGAGAAAGTCCTTGGATACGCCGGAGTCGATTACATCCCAGGGCAACGGATCGTTCCGTCCGAGTTCCCGGTCCATCAGGGTGGCGTCACCCTTCCACTGATAGAGCGCTTTTTTCCAGCCTCCCAGTTTCAAGGCCAGTTGTGCCAGCCCAAAGATATCCTCTCCACCCCGGGCCAGGAGTCCCTGCAGCCTAGCCTGGGAAGGGTTGTCGGGAGAGAGGGTCACTCCGCGGTGGCGCTTGGTCATGGTCTTGAGTTGCTTCATGCGCCGGTCCAGGTCGGCTTCCGAGGCCATGGGAGCCCACTGGAAAGGGGTGTGCGGTTTGGGCACCAGACAACTGACGCCCAAGGTGATGCGCATGAACTCCTTCTTCCGTTTCTGACTGGCATCACGCAGGGCCACGACTTCGGTCAGGAAGGAATCCAGTTCCGCGTAGTCGTCGTCTGTCTCCCCTGGCCAGCCCGTGATCAGATAAATACGCAGGTGGTTCACGCCATGGGAGGAGCACAGGCGCACGGCCTCCAGAAAGTCGTTCGGGTCGAGCTTCTTGCTGGCCATGTCCCGCAGGCGCATGCTTGGTGCTTCCAGGGCCAGAGTGATGGTTCGCAGACCGCAAACTCTGAGAAATGCGAGGAGTTCTTCCGTCAAGCCATCGGCCCGGAGGGAGGAGAGGGAAAACTTGGTTTTGCGCTCTTTGAGCCAGATAAGGAAGGGCAGGAGATCGGGCCAGTCCGTGAGCGCGGTTCCCACCAGGCCGACCTTGGGCGGATTCGTGGACTCCACGATCTGCTTCAGGTCCTGTATCCGGGCGTGCCGGGGCGGGCGGTAAACATAGCCTGCGGCGCAGAACCGGCACCCATAGGGGCAGCCTCGGTTCACCTCCAGGAGCAGGGTGTCCTTGAAGGTGGTGTCCGAGCCGATGAAACAGGAGAAGGCGGGGTCAGGCAGGCCAGGTCCGGGAGCGATCACCCGGCGAACTGGTGTGGCACTCAGGCCGGGGACATACACGCCGGGGCGATTCTTGACTGCATCCAGTGTTTCCGTCTTGGAGACCCCGGCCATCCAGAGGCTCTTGATTTCCACCAGGAGGTCGCGCAGGCCGGCTTCGGCCTCGCCGATGAAAAGCAGGTCCGCCAGGGGGGAAAGGGGGGCCGGGTTGAGGAAGGCCAGCGGCCCCCCGGCGATGACCAGGGGAAAATCCGGGCGTCCCGCCTTGGCTGACGGGACGCCCCCCGCCTCAAGCACGTCGAGAAGATGGAGGAGTTCCTCCTCGACGTTGACGCTCAAGGCGACGACAGGGAAGGCGGAGAGTACAGTACCCTCCTCGGAGATCGGGGCAGTTCCTGGAGTGGGGAAGAACCGCTCGACAGCCAGTTCCGAACACCCGGCCAGCAGACGATAGACAGCCTGCCAGCCAAGGGTCGAAAGCGCCAAGCTTCGCTTTCCCGGAAAGACCAGGGCCGTGGGCAGACGGCCTCCGGATTCCGGTTTGCGGGGTTCTTCGCGTCCATAATAGAGCATATCACCGGTGGTGATGGCACCCCTCCATGCTTGCCCGTCCATTCAACATGAAACCACGTAATCAGTTCTGGTTCTTGCGCATGAATGCGGGCGCGTCCAGATCGTCTTCGGCAAAGATGAATTGCATTTCACCCGGGCCAGCCTGTGCAACGCGTTTCCCTTCGCCCTTGAAGGTGTTGGGAGTGGTTTGTCCTTCGCCCTGCTTGTTCAGTCGCATGTAGGCGGGGATGTCCGAGTTTTCACCAGGACGTCCGCGCTGGAGGATGCGCTTGGACAGAGGTTGGTTTGCCATGTTCCGATTGATGTCGTCTAGGCCGATGACTTTGGTATTTCGAATGCGGGTCGCGCCGGTGCCTTCGTTCTCGACAGTACCGGTGGCAACACCGTTTTGGCTGATGCCGGTGGCAATGACCGTGACACGCATCTCGTCGCCCAGGGAGTCGTCGAAGACCGTGCCGAAGAAGATTTCGGCATTAGGGTCGGCTGCCGTGTAGATGACCTCGGCGGCTTCGCTGGCCTCTTCGATGAGCATCTCGTCGGAGCAGGTGATGTTGATGAGCACACCCTTTGCGCCGTTGATTGAGATGTCCTCCAGCAGCGGACTGGTGATGGCTTTCAGGGCCGCATCTCTGGCCCGGCCTTCACCGGAGCTGATTCCGGTGCCCATGAGCGCAAGCCCCGAACTGGACATCACCGCCTTGACGTCGGCGAAGTCGAGGTTGATCAGTCCATGGACAGTGATCAGGTCCGCGATACCCTTGGTGGCGTAGTACAGGATTTCGTCGGCCTTGCGGAG
>JAHJKV010000510.1 GCA_018822065.1 Pseudomonadota bacterium | reverse complement strand
CTCGCCTCGGACAACCTGTCCATGGGCCAATCCACCTTTATGGTGGAGATGATGGAAACGGCGCGCATCCTGCGCCTGGCCACTCACCGCAGCCTGGTCATCCTGGATGAAATCGGGCGTGGCACCTCCACATTTGACGGTCTGGCCCTGGCCTGGGCCGTAGTAGAAGAACTTTCGCGCCGCGCCAGGGGTGGCATACGCACGCTGTTCGCCACCCATTATCACGAACTTACCAGCCTGGAAGGCCGCATCGAAGGGTTGCGCAACCTAAACATCGCAGTCAAGGAATACAAGGGAGACATCGTCTTCCTGCGCAAGTTGGTTCCAGGCCCGGCAGACAAGAGCTACGGCATTGAAGTAGCCAAACTGGCTGGCGTTCCTAAGCCCGTCGTGGACCGGGCCAAAGAGATTCTTGCAACCTTGGAAGAAAAAAAGCAACATACCCCTCGTCAGATCATGGCGTTCCAGCAGCCTACGCTCCCGGGGATGACGACACCCCCGACCTGTGCGACAGCAGAACCAGTCGGGCATCCTCTGCTCGGGACCATACGAGACCTTGATGTAGACGGCCTGACCCCACTGGACGCCCTGACCCTGATCAACCTTTGGAAACAGAACCTACAGAAGGAAGAAAACCCTTGAAACGTTCCACTTTTGTAACCCTGGCGCTCATTTGCACCTTGTTTATCGCCGGGTGTACTTTGGGTTTCAAGTCTTGGCCTGAACCCACTGATACGCATGACACTTTTTCGTGGCGTTCCATCACAGGTTCGTTTTCTGGAGATTGTCTCCTGATTGAAGGGCGTTTGCAGGGCGCTTTCCAAAACCTGGACGTCGTCTACTTGCAGATCGAGATTCTTGGCGATGGATCTTGTGGGGAATGTCCCTTCAAACCAGACAGGACCTTGGAATTTCGAAGTGGCGCGGCCGGATTCGAACACATCGGTCTCTGGATGAAAATACAGGTCTGTTCTGTGGATACGACCGTGCCCCACCGCATACGTCTCATTGGAACCAGTAAACTGACGGGGTTGGCTGATGTCCCCTCCGACATTATCCGAATCGACCCGTAATAAAGCTTTTTTGGGAGAGAATCAAAAATGAATTATTTCGCGTATAAAGGAAAAGAGCTATTTTGCGAGGATATGCGAATCGCAGACCTTGCCGCCACCTACGGGACACCGCTCTATATCTATTCCGCAGCGACCATCAAACGCCATTTTTCCGCCTTCGATACCGCTTTTAATGGTTTGAAACATTTGACTTGTTTCTCGGTCAAGGCGAATTCAAACATCCATATCATTGAAACCATGGGCAAAATGGGAGGCGGCGTCGACATTGTCTCCGGCGGAGAGCTCTATCGATCCCTCAAGGCTGGTATTCCGCCCGAAAAGATTGTCTATTCTGGTGTGGGAAAACGTACCAACGAGATCCGTGAGGCCTTGACCGCAAATATCCTGATGTTCAACGTTGAATCCCTGGCCGAATTGGAACGTATCAGCGAAATCGCCCAGGACATGGGCAAGATCGCCCGAGTGAGCTTCCGTATCAACCCGAACGTTGACCCGAAGACCCATCCCTATATCTCCACGGGCATGAAAAAGAATAAATTCGGGCTGGATGTGACCCACTCGCGTATTGCCTACAAACGCGCCATGGAGCTTCCGGCCATCGAACCGATCGGCATCGATTGCCACATCGGATCTCAGTTGACCACTATCGAACCCTTCCTGGAGGCCCTGGACAAACTGCTCGATTTCATGGACGAACTCCAAAAAATGGGAATTCACATCTCCTATCTCGACCTGGGTGGCGGTCTGGGCATCCAATATGACGAAGAAGAACCGCCTCAGCCCGAAGAGTTCGGCAAGGCCCTAACAGAAAAACTCAAACATCTCGATATAACTGTTATTTTTGAGCCTGGTCGGGTCATCGTTGGCAACACTGGAGTGCTTGTCACCGAGGTGCTCTACACCAAACAAACCCCGTCAAAGAACTTCCTCATCGTGGACGCCGCCATGAACGACTTGATTCGTCCGGCCCTCTATCAGTCGTTCCATCGCATCACCCCTGCCACCATCACTGGCCGCGAAACCATGAATGTAGACGTGGTCGGCCCCATCTGTGAATCCAGCGATTTCCTCGCTCGGGACCGGGACCTGCCTGCCATGAAGCAAGGAGAACTCCTGGTGGCTCACTCGGCCGGTGCCTATGGCTTCACCATGTCCTCAAACTATAATTCCCGCACCAGAGCCGCCGAAGTGCTTGTGGAGGGCGACCAGGCCAAAATCATCCGCCGCCGTGAGACTTATGATGACCTGATCGGCCCGGAACTGGTCTAGGATACGCCTCCTCATGGCCCGCCTAAATACATTCTATCTTGCCCCGGAGGCCTGGCCAGATACCGGTCGGGCCTCTTTATCTGCTGCTGAGTCGGCCCATTTATTCCGCGTGCTCCGTCACAAACCAGGCGACACCGTCCGTCTGTTCGACGGCCAGGGCCGATATGGATTGTTCGAGATTGTCGAAGCATCCAAGCATGAGACGAAACTGGCTTCTCTGGAGGTTTTTACACATCCCCGCCCTTCCTCACCCCTCACCCTGGCTCTTGGCTGGAACAAATCCTCCCGACGCGACTGGTTGCTGGAAAAATCGGTGGAACTGGGCGCGACCCAACTTCTCTTCTGGCAGGCAGATCGCAGCCAGGGCACGATTCCAGCCGTACCAAAGCCACGCTGGACGGATCGGATGATCCAGGCTGCCAAGCAGTGCGGTGCAACCTGGCTTCCAACAGTCAACACATTGAATTCAATAGATGAAGTCATCTTTTCAGCAAAGACATATGACCAATGCCTCCTCCTCTGGGAGTCCCCTTCCGCCACAACCCTCCTCTCTCCGGACATGCTCGCCCAAGGAAAGACAATCGCGGTTTTCGGGCCTGAAGGCGGCCTTGAGGACAAAGAAACAACCCAGTTCATGACCAAAGGTTTCACCTCGGTCAGTCTGGGATCAACCATATTACGCTGGGAGACGGCAGCGCTTCACTGCCTGAGTCTGGCCCATTTTGCCCGTCAATCAGGCTGAACCAGCCACGGCAATCTATACCATTCCCAAGAGGTTCAACTCCGTGATTGTCCAGCCATTTCCTTTATGGTAGCCAGAGGCAATGAATGAGCCATGAAAATACAGATCACCGAAAGCCAGCCCCTTGCGGATCGAATCAGGCCACGACATTTGGAAGAATTTGTTGGCCAAAGCCATCTGCGTGAACGTATCGAAGCCTTTGAACAGGCCAAGCGTTTGCCTTCGCTTTGTTTTTTTGGCCCGCCTGGTTGCGGAAAATCAACCCTAGCCATCCTCCTGGCCCAGTCCACTGGCATTCCCTGGATACGAGTCAGCGCTCCAGAGGCCGGACTTGCTGATCTTCGTAAGAAGCTGCCGGGGTTCAAAATTCTGATCCTCGATGAGTTGCATCGATTTTCAAAATCCCAGCAAGATTTTTTTCTGCCACTGCTTGAAACCGGTGAAATCACTCTACTATCAACAACGACGGAAAACCCATCCTTTTCGGTCACCCGCCAACTCTTGTCCCGACTGCATGTCCTTCGTTTCCGGGCACTCTCCCGTGAAGAACTCCTTTCCATTGCCACGCGCGGCTGCTCGGAACTCAGCATCGAAGTCAATGAGGAGAGCCTTCGTTTTCTGGCTACCATGTCTGGCGGTGATGCCCGCACTCTCCTGAATCTCGTTGAATATACAGCAGATCTTTCCCCGGAAAAGCGCACCCCGGAACAGCTTGCTCAATCTCTTCCAGACGTGGTCATCCGTGGCGACCGCGATGGCGATTCACATTATGAACTAGCCAGCGCGCTCATCAAATCCATCCGCGGATCTGACCCGGATGCTGCGATCTATTGGCTGACGTGCCTGCTGGAATCAGGGGAAGACCCTCGTTTTATCTGCCGCAGGCTGATCATTTCCGCCAGCGAAGACATTGGTCTTGCTGACCCGCGCGCCCTCGGTATGGCAGTTGCTTGCCAACAGGCCGTGGAAATGGTGGGCATGCCTGAAGGTGGCATCCCTCTGGCCGAAGTGTGCGTGTACCTCGCCCTTGCCCCAAAATCCAACTCCAGCTATTCCGCCTATCGAAACGCCCTTTCCGAAGTTCGTTTGAACGGCCCCTATCCGGTTCCTTTGCACCTGCGAAACGCATCCACCGCCCTGCAAAAAGAATGGGGGTACGGGCGAGGATACAAGTATCCTCACAGTTTCCCAAGTTCATGGGTCGAACAGGAATATTTGCCCAAGGAACTGGACAAACGACGTTTCTTTGAAGCCAAGGAACTCGGCGATGAAGGCAGACTGATAGCCTTTCACCGGGGACGTCGAAAAAAGAGCTAGTCGCTTTTCTTTACGTATGTTTTTCGCCATTCGTCCAGGAAGAGAATGGACGTATCCAGGTCCGAGAGCACCCCGGACTGCTGGCGGATTGCCCAGACCAGATCAGGAAAGGATACATCCGCAGGCAAGCCGAGCTTGTCTAATAACGCACCTATATCTTTCACTATCTCCTGAGGAAGTCCTGCGAGCACAGTATCGGTGACCGCTTGCCTTGGCCAATCGGCAATGCGCTCCGCTGTGAAATCGATGAGTGCCTGCATGCGGTGGACATAGGTGTGTTCTGCCAGGACTCGCTTTTGTCCCTTGGCGGCGATGGCCTTCCGTTCGTCAGGATGCTTTAAATAATGATCAATTTTGGCCTGAAGATCATCCAGACTGGTGAACGTAGCCAGTTCACCTTCCCTGAAGGCTTCAGCCAGCAAGGTTCTATTGTCCACCAGTTGAAAAGCCCCACAGGCGGCCACTTCAAAGGTCCGCGGATTGATAAAATCTCCGCCAGTCACCAGTTCATCGGTGCCAACGCTAGAATGGAGGTTCAAGTTGATCTTGGTGGCATTGAAAATCTTCACGCATTCCTCGGAACTGACTCGTCTTCCGGCCATCTGCACTGAAGGCGCAAGCACGTGATCACCATCCCATTCTGTTCCAAATATCTTGAAATCATGGTGAATAAACTCTCGGAAAGCGAGTCTCCGGTTGGGATACCCTGCCCCCATAAATGAGAGATCAGCGCCCCATTTCCGCTCATCCACAGAGGAAACCGGCACCTCCTTGTGAAAGTCAGGTTGGGCTGCCAGGGGCAAATAGAGAGCATTCTCCTGGCCGATTTCCTTGAGTTTGCTTAAAAACGGCTCTTTCTGAATAACCGCAAAAATATCATAGAAGGGTGCGAAATTTTTCCAATACGTGAATAGCCGATGATCTTCCACAAACCACATTGCCGTGGTGACACCATCCT
>JAHJKV010000509.1 GCA_018822065.1 Pseudomonadota bacterium | reverse complement strand
AAGCGGCCTATGAGATGATCGGCGGAAGACCAGTTTCCCTGGTCTCCACCCCCATGGTTGCGGGCGAAACCCACAGTCTGACCGACCAACGCTTCTTTGCCAGCTACGAGACCCTGTTCCGAGCCCTCGGCCCCGAAGTCGAGCGCACCTCGTTCTTCCCGGAAGGGCTTATCGCCTACAGCCCGGAGATGAACGCCTCGCTCATCTTGTCCAAGGAAAACAGATTTCAGCGGCCACCGGAACACGCCCGGTCCACCTTCCATCCCCAGGGACTGTTCATCAACGGCAGAATTCTGCCCCTGCACCGACTGGCCAGTGGCATTCGTAGCATCTTGAGATAATCCGGGAAGAGAATCGTAATTACTAGGCGGGGCAACCCGCCTTCTTTATCCCCAAATGCCGATGAATGCTGCTCCGGCAGCCATAAGCGCGGCGCCAGTCAGGCGGGCGCGCATGTTGGTTTCATGGAAAAGCCACCAGCCAAAAAACACCGAGAAGATGCCGTTCATCCGCTTGATGGACATCATGTAGGCAGCGTCTACCATGGAAATAGAGAGATGATGGAACAGTATGTGGGCATAGATGAGTGCGGCCACGGCCAGGGCTTTTTTGGGCCTGGAAACAAGAACAGCAAACCTGATCTTGCCAGCGATCCGGAAGGTGACGAGTATCAGGACGGAAAAAATGCAAAAGAACAGGCAGGCGAAGAACAAGGGGGAGGATTTCAGAATGAGTGATTTTCCGAGCACAGCCATGAAGCCGTAAATGGTTGCCGCCCCAAGCATGCAGAGGGCACCGGAGTCTCGGCCCAGGGCTTTGAACGGGCCCAGAATGCTGCTGTCTGCAGGATCACGCGCCAGAACATAACTGCCGACCACAATGGCGATGACGCCCACCGCCCCCATTGGAGCCGGGACTTCTCCGAGAAAGATGTAGCCCGTTGCCAGCACGACGGCGGGGGTGATGGCCAGAAAAGGCATGGTCAGCGACAGGGGTGAATGATGAAAGGCCCTGAAATGCAGGATCAATCCACAGAGGTTGATCGGGAGTATGGTGAGCAAAAGGGGCCAGAAGCCTGGCTGAATCTCAGGAGTAGGGAGGAAGAACAGGGTGATCCCAAATGCTGGCGCGAGAAAGACAAAGGGAGTGGCTGTCATTTCCCAGGAAGTGAGGTCTGAAAAATATCGCTTGAGTACCGCTGCCTCAGTGGCACTGAAAAAAGCGGTTAAAAGAGCCAGCGTAAACCATAACATCCGGCGGTCTTACAAGCCACCCCGGGGGAAGGCAAGGAGAAACGGGAGTGGTTGACCTGGATGGGCGCAGCGAGTAGTATTTTTGGGGAACGCGCACTATTTTTGGAGGATGCATGCTCGACCGATCTACTGGGTTCAGCCCTGAGGGACTTCCCTATCTCTGCCTTGCCGGTTTCGCCACTCTGCTCATGGCCCTCATGGGCTGGACGCTTTTGACGCTTCTCGGCCTCGGGCTGGTGGCGTTCATCGGACACTTTTTCCGTGACCCTGAACGGGTGCAACCCGACGATGCCGACGCGGTCATCGCCCCGGCTGATGGCAAGGTGATCAAGGCCTCCCGCGCCGTAGACCCGATCAGCGGCGAGGAGCGGCAGGTGGTGTGCATTTTCATGAATGTGTTCAACGTGCATGTAAACCGCATGCCCGTCTCGGGCAAAGTGGAGACCATCCAGTACATCCCCGGCAAGTTCTTCAACGCCAGCCTGGACAAGGCCAGCGAGCACAACGAGCGCAACGTGATCGAGGTGATCGGCAAGGGAAACCAGCGGTTCACCCTTGTGCAGATCGCCGGGCTTATAGCCCGTCGCATCGTCTGTTTTGTGGAAAAGGGCGACAAACTCAAACGGGCCGATCGTTTCGGATTGATCAAATTCGGCTCCCGTGTTGACCTGTATTTTCCTGACGGATATGAACCGGTGGTCTTTGTCGGGGACAAGGTCTTTGCCGGTGAAACTGTAATCGCACGCAAGAAAACCGGCACGGAGAACGGATGACCGCCGACGAGAAACGTAACCCCCGCAAGGGCATATACGTCCTGCCCAACATCCTGACCACGGCCAGCCTCTTTTTGGGGTTCATGGGCATCATGTGGGCAATCGAGGGGGACTATACGGCCACATCCTGGGCCATTCTGGGCAGTTGCATTTTCGATGGTCTGGACGGCAAGGTGGCCAGAATGACCAACACCACCAGCGAATTCGGTGTGCAGCTCGACTCCCTGGCCGATCTGGTTGCCTTTGGCGTGACCCCTGCGGTGATGGTTTACCTGTGGCAGCTCTCCGAGTTCGGACGGCTCGGACTCATGGCCTCCTTTTTGTTCATCGCCTGCGGTGCCTTGCGTTTGGCCCGGTTCAACGTGACCACGGCCAAGATTTCCAAAAAATTCTTTATCGGTCTGCCCATCCCGGCGGCGGCCTGCACCCTGGCCTCTACCTACCTGGCGTCTACCTATCTTTCCCCGGCCCTGGCCCAAACGGTTCTGCCCACGCTCTGCCTGGTGCTGGCCTACCTGCTCTCTTTTCTCATGGTCTCGACCATCAGGTTCTTTTCCTTCAAGGAGTTCGGTTATTTCCGAGCCCATTCCTTCTCGACCATGGTGGTCGCCATTTTGGTTTTTGTGCTGGTGGCTTCGCGTCCCAGGCTGTTGCTCTTTGCCTTTTTCATGGGCTACATCGGTTGGGGCATCTCTTACACCCTGTTTTACCTCGCCCGTCGGGGGAGCCGATTGACGGTGGAGAAACATCACGATAAGTCACACGAAGATCAGTCCAGTGAAGAGTAGAAGTCTGTTTCGAGGTCGTGTGCGAGGCATGGTCAATTTCTCTGTTGACAAGCCCTTCGGGATGGTTCATCTTTCTTCGGTCATGCAATCGGAAATTATCCGGCCCCAAGCGGCCACCCTCCGGCTTTCGCTACTATCTCTCCTAATCTTCCTAGGTTAGGAAGACTCGCCGTGCCCCTCGGGCACACCCTTTTCCTTGTCAATATGTGCCGTTGTGGGGCACCATGCCGCCGGAGCCTGACGTACACAACGATCTTCGCGGCACATGCCCCGAACATCGAACCCCACCGTTTTTCTTGAGGAGTATACCATGTCTGACCGTGTATACATTTTCGACACCACCCTGCGTGACGGCGAGCAGTCGCCGGGCGCCACCATGAACACCCAGGAAAAGATTGCCATGGCCCAGCAGTTGGAAAAACTGGGCGTGGACATCATCGAGGCCGGATTCCCGGCTGCCAGCCAAGGCGACTTCGAGGCCGTCCAGGCCATTGCTGCCAGCGTCAGCAAAATTCAGGTGGCCGGGCTCTGCCGGGCCATGGTCCCGGATATTGATCGAGCCTGGGACGCGGTGAAGGGGGCCAAGAATCCTCGCATCCACACCTTCATCGCCACCAGCGACATCCACATGACTCACAAACTCCAGAAAAGCCCGGACGAGGTCCTCGAGATGACCCGCAAGGCTGTTTCTCATGCCGCGAGCCTGACCAAAAACGTGGAGTGGTCAGCAGAAGACGCCTCCCGGTCTGACTGGGAATTCCTGGTCAAGATCACCGAGGTGGCCATCGCCTGCGGGGCCACTACCGTGAACATCCCGGACACTGTGGGCTATACCCAGCCCTTTGAATATTACAAGCTCATCAAGTATCTGATGGAGACCGTGCCCAACGCATCCAAGGCTATTTTCTCCGTGCATTGCCACAATGACCTGGGGCTGGCCGTGGCCAACACCCTGGCCGCCATCCAGGCCGGTGCGCGCCAGGCCGAGGTGACCGTCTCGGGCATCGGCGAGCGGGCGGGCAACGCCTCCCTGGAAGAGGTGATCATGGCGCTCAATACCCGCAAGGAGATGTATCAGATTGAGACAGGTGTCGATACCGAGCAAATTTTCCCCTCCTGCCGCCTGCTCTCGCAGATCATCGGCCAACCCATTCCGCCCTACAAGGCCATCGTGGGCGCCAATGCCTTTGCCCACGAGTCCGGCATCCATCAGGACGGCATGCTCAAGAACCCCCTGACGTATGAGATCATGACCCCGCGGGCCGTTGGCCGGGCCGGGACGAACATCGTCATAGGCAAGCATTCGGGATCCCACGCCATCAAGGCCAAGGTCGAGGAACTCGGTTACCACCTGACCGACGAGCAACTGGCCGTGGTCTTCACCGCGGTCAAGGGACTGGCGGACAAGAAGGTCCAGCTGCACGACGAAGACGTCGAAGCCATGGTCCTGGAGAAGGTCCACCGCAAGCGCGACCGTTACCGCATCAAGGACATGTCCGTGTTTTCCGGCGCAGGCGACGTGCCGCCCCATGCGGCCGTGGTCATGGAATTCGTGGAAGGCGACAAGGTCATTCGTGAAAAGCAGGTGACCAAGTTTGGTGTCGGTTCCGTGGATGCCGTGTTCGGCTGTGTCTGCGAGCTGGTGGACGTGCATCCGACCCTGGAGAGCTATCAGGTCAGCGCCGTGACCGGGGGGACAGACGCCCTGGCTGGCGTGTCGGTCCGTATCGAGGATCATGGAATCCGCGCTGTGGGCCGGGCCAATGACGGCGACGTCATCAAAGCCAGCGCCATGGCTTTTGTCAACGCACTCAATCGCTTGGAAAAGACTAAAGAGGAGAAAAGGGAATGGCCTTCACTGTAGCAGAAAAAATATTGCAAGCGCATACGGACCAGGAAGTGACCGGTGCTGGCCAGATCGTCCAGTGCAAGGTGGACATGGTTCTGGCCAACGACATCACGGCACCACTGGCCATTAAGGCTTTCAAGGCTATGGGTGCGACCAAGGTGTTCGACAAGGACAAGGTGTCCCTGGTCTGTGACCACTTCACCCCGAACAAGGACATCGACTCTGCCGAGCAGGTCAAGGTGGTCCGCGAGTTCGCCGAGGAGATGGGCGTCACCCACTACTATGAATGCGGCGAAGTGGGCGTGGAACACGCGCTCCTGCCCGAAAAAGGCATTGTCGGCCCCGGCGACGTGGTTGTCGGCGCTGATTCCCACACCTGCACATACGGCGGTCTCGGCGCTTTCGCCACAGGCATGGGCTCCACGGACGTGGGCGCGGCCATGGCCCTGGGTGAAACCTGGTTCAAGGTGCCCCCGACCATCAAGGTGAATATCACGGGCCGGGCCCCCAAGTATGTCGGTGCCAAGGACTACATGCTCAACCTCATCGGGATCACTGGTGTTTCCGGCGCACTGTACAAGGCGTTGGAATTCACTGGCACCGCTGTGGAAGCACTCACCGTCGAAGGCCGGATGACCATGGCCAACATGGCCATCGAGGCTGGCGGCAAGGTCGGGCTCTTT
>JAHJKV010000508.1 GCA_018822065.1 Pseudomonadota bacterium | reverse complement strand
GCTTCACTGAAACTGGCATACCCGGCCCCCATGTTCGACATACCCAAATCATGGGCCTGGGCTGACAGCTCGCTAAAATGACTACTCAAATTCTCTGCATCCGTTGCTATCGCTTCAGCTTTGTCCACGATGTCCTTCTGTTCAGCCGTAGTCAATCCATCCTTGGCCATCTCCTGAACCTCGGCTTTCAGAGCCTCTACTTTCTCGTTCAGGCTATTAACCAATCCAGCAGCATGCCCAAATTGTTGTTCACTCAACCCCTCGTCAGTAAGCGCACCATCCAGAGGGATGCCCATTGCTCCCAACTCGTCTCGGATAGCATTCAATTTACTCTCATACTTCTTGTAATTATTGACAGCAACCGTATCGTTGCGAAACCTCGCGTTGTTGGTTTCCTTGATGAAGCCCTTCCCTTCGCCAAGAAGGTTCTGAAGCTCGGCCAAGGCGAAATCAGCATCTCGCTTGGCGTTCAAGTCTTCAGGATTGTACTTCACCTGCTGCATGGCATCTTTGAATGCCTCGAGCTTGTTCTTGGCATCGGCCACTTTTCCCTTGACCTCGCGTTCCGTCTTCGCGTTCCAGGCCGTGTCCTTGCCGCCTCCACAATCCGCGAACGCTGTCCCTGCAGAGGCACCAACAAAAACCATACATGCCAAAATGAAATATACCTTAATAAACTGTCGTATTTTCACAGAAATACCCCTCGATTTGATTCAAGAATTCCACATTTGACAATCCACTACCAAATTATCTTCGGCTTTGCACTATCTTGCTCCCCGGCGGCACATCATTGGTAATCCAGACGTTACCGCCGATGGTGGTGGAGTGGCCGATGGTCACCCGGCCCAGGATGGTGGCGTGGGCATAGATGACCACGTCGTTTTCCACGATGGGGTGGCGCGGCAAGCCCTTGACCAGCCGCCCCTGTTCGTCCTGGGGAAAGCTCTGGCCGCCCAGGGTCACGCCCTGGTAGATGCGCACATTGTCGCCGATGATGCTGGTCTCACCGATGACCGTGCCTGTGCCGTGGTCGATGAAGAAGCTCTTGCCGATGCTCGCGCCGGGATGGATGTCGATGCCCGTCTCCGAATGGGCCATCTCGCCGATGATCCGCGGAATAACGTCCACTTCCAGGCGATAGAGCTCATGGGCGATGCGGTGGTTGGTCAGGGCCCGGATGGAGGGATAGCAGAAGATGGTTTCCCCTGCGGTCTTGGCCGCCGGGTCGCCGTCAAAGGCGGCCTGCACGTCCAGGCTGAGCAACTGACGAATCCGCGGCAGCTTGGCCAAAAACTCCAGGGCGAGCTTTCGGGAGCGGACCTTGCACTCCACACAGTTGCCCTTCTCGTCCCGCCCGCAAACGAAGCAATGCCCACGCTCGATCTGCTTGGCGAGCAAGTTATAGACCTTGTCCATGGCCGCACCGATGTAATAGGGCATGGACTCGGTGGAAACCTGGGGCGGGCCGTAATAGCCGGGGAAGATGATGGCCCGCAACAGCTCCACGATCTCATGCAACACCTCGATGGAAGGCATGGGCACGTCGTGGGCGTAGCGGTTGAACATATGCTCATAGGACTCAGGCTCGCAGAGCTGACCAATAATTGTGGAGAGGGCCGCGCCGTTCTGCTTAGGGCGCAGTTCCTCCCCTTTCTTGTTGCGCATGGATGTATCCTTTTATTCGTCACTGAAGAGCGGCGTGGAGAGATACCGCTCGGCAGTGTCGTGAGCGATCATGACGATCAACTTGTCCTGCATCTCGGGCCGGGTGGCGATGGCCGTGGCCCCCACAGCAGTGGCCCCGCTGGAGATGCCACAGAGAATGCCCTCTTCCCGGATGAGCCGCGTGGCCATGTTCAGGGCGTCCTCGTTGCTCACCTTGAGAACCTCGTCCACCACGTCCATGTCCAGCACACCGGGCTTGAAACCCGCGCCAATGCCCTGGATCGTGTGTGGTCCGGGCTTGCCCCCGGAAAGCACCGGGGAGTCCTTGGGTTCCACGGCAATGATCCGAATGTCCGGGTTGCGTTCCTTGAGCACACGCCCGACCCCGGTGATGGTCCCGCCAGTGCCCACACCACAGACAAAGGCGTCGATCTTGCCGTCGGTGTCGGCCCAAATCTCCTCGGCCGTGGTGGCGGCATGGGTGTCGGGATTGGCCGGGTTCTCAAACTGCATCAGCATGACCGCTCCCGGCAACTCCGAACAGATTTTCTCGGCAGCGGCAATGGCCCCCTTCATGCCCTTGGCCCCCTCGGTCAGCACCAGCACGGCCCCCAAGCCCTTGAGCAGCTTGCGCCGTTCCACGCTCAGACTGTCTGGCATGGTCAGAATGACCTTCAGGCCCATGACCGCGCAGATGAACGCCAGACCGATGCCCGTGTTGCCACTGGTGGGCTCCACCAGGGTGGTATCAGGCCGGATGGTGCCATTTTTGATGCCAGCCTCGATCATCCCCTTGGCGATGCGGTCCTTGACCGAGGAACCGGGGTTGAAGAACTCCAGCTTGGCGGCCACAATGCCGGGATAATTGCGATTGAGCTTCTTCAAATAGACCATGGGCGTCTTGCCCACGAGTTCGATCATGTGATTGGCGATGTTCATGAACTCTTGCCCTCCGTGGCACAGGCAAAGCCGTCTGGCCCCGAATCCTTGTTGAAGGGCGAAAGCTTGCGCAGGTTTTTGATGATTCTCGGCATGTTTTCCACAATGAAGTCCACTTCCTCCTCGGTATTGAACCGAGACAGGGAAAAACGGATGGAGCCGTGGGCAAAGGTGAACGGCACGCCCATGGCCCGAAGCACATGGCTGGGCTCCAGAGAACCCGAAGTACAGGCCGACCCGGAACTGGCGCAGATGCTCAACTGGTCGAGCATGAGCAGGATGGCCTCCCCTTCCACGTAGCCGAAGGAGATGTTGGAGGTGTTGGGGAGCCTGGGCTCCGAGCCGTTCAGCCGTGCGTCCGGGATGTCGGCGAGGAGCCCTTGCTCCAGCTTGTCCCGCAGGGCGCGAACCCTGGTATTTTCATCGTCCATGTGTTCCAGCGCCACCTCACAGGCCTTGCCCAGGGCGATGAGCCCGGTAGTATTCTCGGTCCCAGCCCGACGTCCGCGCTCCTGGTGCCCGCCCAGCAGGAAGGGTCGGAACGGGAGACGACGACGGATGAAGAGAGCTCCAACCCCCTTGGGCGCGTGCAGCTTATGTCCCGAGAGGGCCAGCATGTCGATGGCCGATTCCCGCAGGTCGATGGGCACCTTGCCCACGGCCTGGACCGCGTCCGTGTGGAAGAACGCCCCATGTTCATGGGCCATGACCGCCATCTTCTCCACGGGATAGATGTTGCCGGTCTCATTATTGGCCCACATGACCGAGACAATGGCCGTCTCGCTGGACAGGGCCTGACGATATTCGTCGAGGTTCAACCGGCCCTTCTCGTCCACACCCAGGTAGGTGACCTTGTAGCCTTCCTTTTCCAGGGCCTGACAGGTGGAGAGCACTGCCGGATGTTCCACCCGGGTGGTGATGATATGGCGTCTGTCCTTCTGAGCCTTCAAGGCAGAGCGCAAGGCGGTGTTGTCGCTCTCGGTGCCGCAGGAGGT
>JAHJKV010000507.1 GCA_018822065.1 Pseudomonadota bacterium | reverse complement strand
CGCAGTTCCAGGGGTGCGCCCGGAGCACTGCATCGCGGGTGGCGCGCCAGCGCTGGTTGCACAGCCGGGCACATTTGTTGTTGTCAGTGAGCGAGGTAATCGTGTCCTCGCCCAGGTCCTGTAGGGCATTGTTGCATATCTCAATCACACTCGTTGCCATCGCTGTTTCCCTTGTCTATGATGCGGATCACTCCGCATGTTGCGGCCAGCACTGGATATCGCCATGACCGACGCCGAGAAGGAACTCACCAGGGACGTAGTCGCCTGGTTCAGCCAGACCTGGGGCATGGGAACGCTTCGGCTCAAGGCTACGGATTTCCATTTTCTCACGCCTGAATTGGACGACGACTACAAGCCGGACACCTTTGCCTTCAGCCGGGCCAGATGGCTTCGGGCAACGGGCTATGCCCTGCTGTTCGGCCTGCTTTTCGCCGTGTTCGTTTTCCTCTGGGCGGGTTGGTTCAGTCCAGTGAACATCCTGTTCTTCGCACTGACCTTCGCCCTGGTCTGGTTCTTCCCAGTGTTGGCCGTGGTGCTCCGCGAGCGGGCCATCATTGTCTACTATGGCCCCGGACTGGAACGGGAACTGGCACACCAAGTCGCCCTGGCGTATCTCAACTCCCATCCCGTCCGAGAGTGCCTGCACGCCCTGATGGACGTGCTCCTCTTCCCCTTTGTTCTGTCCTACCAGGAGGGTCTGGCCGCCTGGTTCGCCGAAGCATACCTCAGGGATCGCGGCGAGGTCGGGAATGCGGGCCTTGCTCCCCTGCGTGCTCGTGGCGGACGCCGTCTGGCCTGGCTCGTTGGCAAACTGGCTGGCCGCCGCGCACTGCGCTTCCTGCTTCGCTATTGCTGACCGCCGATTCGGTGGTCGCTTCGTCGTCCATCCGTCCGTGCCGATCTGGTTTCCGAAAACCGGGAACTCGAATGCGCGCACATTACGCAGGAGTATACCCCCGGTTTTTGGGCAAGGATAAAAATACCCCTTCATTGGAGCAAAAAGGACAAGGTTTACCCTATTGACAGGGTTTTTTAAAAAGAGGTTTTGGGTGGAGCGAGGGGAGCGAAAACGAGCTATCAGAACAGATCAAACACCATGTCTGCGGTTTTTTTTGGTAACGAGTCGACATTTGGTGAGCCGGAGCGCGTTGGTCCGGAACAGTTCAACACCTTCCGGAGTGCCTAGATCACAGCCAAGCAGCGGGAACAATCCGTGTCGCCGAATGCTTCCTGAAACTGGCGAATCAGTTTCTGCACTTGACCATGGCAGCCAGCCAGGTCGCGTCCATGAGCGATTCCCAGGGCCATGATCCCGCCGGTAAGGGCTCCGCAGGTGCCGGAGGTTCTCCCTTGCCCGGCGCAAAACCCAGAAGATGCGCGCATCAGGAGCGCAACGTCCCCATTGGCATATTCGGCAAAGGCCGCGACCACGCTCTCTGCGCAACACAAACCCTGATCGAACAATTCCAGGCATCGTGTCGTAGCGTTGTTCCTGCGTGATTCAGTAGTGTTCATGTAATACCTCTACATTAAACGGCTAAATTAGAAAGTCACATCCATGACTTCCAGGGCGAACCGGGCGGAGACCGTTGCAGGTCCACCGCCCATCTCCAGGCCGACCTCGACGGCTTCCAAGACCTGTTTTCGGCTTGCGCCGTACCGTGCAGCCTGCTCGATGTGCCACTGCATGCAGGACTCGCAGTCAATGACCACCGAAATACCCACCGCAATGAGTTCCTTGTGCATGGCTTGGAGCTCTCCGGTGGAAAAAGCAGCTTTTTCCATGGCCAGGAAGTGTCTGTAGACCTCGGAACCACTGTCCACCAGTTTGGAGTGAGCCATTTGCCTACGACGCGCTATTTCTTCAAATTTGCTCATACTACCTCAGTATAATAATTGATAATAACCATTAATTGTTAATTGAAATGCAACACTTGAAATGATCATCATATTCGATTAAGATACTCTTGTGAAAGAGTCAAACGACTTTTTTCGATCATCCTGATCTTGAGAAACGATCATTGGAGGCATGCATGGAGATTCGCCAACTCAAGACGTTCCACACTGTGGCCACGCTTATGAGCTTTCATGGAGCGGCCAAGGCGTTGCACTATGCGCAGTCGACTGTTTCGGCCCAGATTCAGGCCCTGGAGGAGAGTCTGGATGTGAAGCTCTTCGAGCGCCTGGGCAAGCGTATCTTCCTTACCGCTGCGGGAAGCAAGCTCCTGGGATATGCCTCCAAGATGGTGGATCTGAGTGAGGAGGCCCGGGCCGAGGTGAGCGAGTCCTGCCAGGCCCAGGGTAGCCTCAAGGTGCGGATGCCCGAGAGCTTGGTCATGCAGTTCGGGTCCGAGCTGATCTCTCAATTTGCGGCAGTGTTTCCGGAGGTTCGTTTGGCGTTCACGTCCTGTGCCTATCACGGCCTCCAGGAGGATTTGCGCAAGGGCGTTACCGATCTGGCATTCCTGTTGGCGGAAAACCTGATCTCGTCCAATCTGGAGGTAACGATACTG
>JAHJKV010000506.1 GCA_018822065.1 Pseudomonadota bacterium | reverse complement strand
TTTTCTTCCACGCTTCGACCTCGCCAGGGAGAGTCGGTGCCCGCCTCTTTGAGGGTGCCCCGATTGGCGCGGATCTCTTCGGCGGTCTGGTCGTCGACGTAGGCCTTGTCCATCTCGATAAGCGTTTCGGCAAACTGGTAAATCTGCTCGAAGTAGTCCGAGGCGTAAAATTCGCGTTCCTCCCAGTCAAAGCCGAGCCATCTGACGTCGGTCCGGATGGAGTCGACGTATTCCTGTTCTTCCTTGGCCGGGTTGGTGTCGTCAAAGCGCAGATTGCACTTGCCGTCGTATTCGGCGGCCAAGCCGAAGTTCAGGCAGATGGACTTGGCATGGCCGAGATGCAGATATCCGTTTGGTTCCGGGGGAAACCGGGTGTGCACCCGACCCTCGTACCGACCCTCCTCGCGATGGGCGTTGATGATGGTGCGGATGAAGTCTACCCCCGGCTTGGGGGAGGTGTCGTCGTTGTGCTGGCTCATATGGGCTCCTGGGCTCCTGGTTGGTGGGGCCTGGTTCGGTTCTGTGTCCTCGTTGCGGGGAATGATATCCCCACCTGCCAGTTCATTGCAACCTGGCAGAGTGGGAGGGGCGCGAAAATACGGCTTTTTATCCCTTCGGTCAAACTTGTGTAAAAGAGTCTTTGTTCTTGGGTTTGGGGCTTTTCATTTAGGAAATTTTGGTTTACATGAGCAAGCAGTCTTGAAATCACATGATAATTCTGAGGCATACCGACAATCCATGAGCCGTTCTCATCTGTTGAGCAAATACCAGATTTTGATCTATCCTGAGTGTGCCGGCTGTCATCGTGCCCTCCGGATGCGACGGATCGTCCCACGGCTCGTCGTTGCGGTGATGCTGGGGCTGATTATCAGTGGCGGCTTTCTTGGGTTCAAGGCCATGGAAATCCATCATATGGGACAGGACTTCATGACCCAGGAACAGGAACGTCTTTCCCTCCGGACTGCGCTGCTGGCCCAGGCAAGCGAACTGGCTGGCCTGCGTGGCAAGTATGACCGGGTCGCCACCTTCAATAACAAGCTCAAAGTGATGCTGAACATGGCCGAGGTTTCCGAGGCCGAGTCAGCCTTGGGCGGTTCTAACCTCGCCTTTGCCCGGGCGAGCATCACCCCCTACAATATGCGAAGCTTGGTTCGCAACATGCAGAACGGCACCGAGAGTCTGGATCGGGATATTCTGGATGCAGAACGCGTGCAACAGACGGTGCTGCGCGAGATGCGTCACGACATGAACATTCTGGCCTGGACGCCTTCTGTCTGGCCGGTCAAGGGGCGTATCACCTCCAGTTTCGGCATGCGAAACCATCCTTTTGACAGCCATTACCGTATGCACCAGGGATTGGACATCGTTCCCTCGACTGGTCGGGGCACCCCAGTGCTGGCTCCTGCCAACGGCGTAGTCGCGCGCATCGAACGCAAGGGTGCCTATGGCCTGACGCTGCTCCTACGACACTTCGGCGGCATCAACACCCGCTACGCGCATCTTCGGGACGTGACCGTGGAAGAGGGGCAAACCGTGGGCCGTGATGAAGTCATCGCCCATGTTGGCAATTCCGGTCGCTCCACGGGTCCGCATCTGCACTATGAAGTGTTGGTGGACGGATCGGCCAGAAATCCCCGCGGCTTCATTCTCAATTAGCCTTTCCGGCCAACCCGGAACACTCCCATTCAGTCGAAGGCCACTGTGGCTGCGGCACGAGCAAGACGTTCGCTGCTCCGGATGCCGATGAACCCAAACGGGGTTTCCACCGTCAGTTCCTGTCCTGCTGGGAGAGGGCTCCGGTGATCAGATGGAAGGTGCCGGAGACTTCACCGCGTTCTTCCAAGACCGAGGGTCAGGCGCTGGCGTATCGGTCAAGCATGGCCAGCAGATCGCCTTTTTTGATCGGTTTGGTCAGGCATTCCGAGAACTCGGAAAGTTGATCCCTCTCCTCTGTATCCGGCAAGGTATGCGCTGTCAGGGCCACGATAGGGGTCGGCGCAAGGGAATGCTTGGACTCGTGATCCCGAATGCGATGCGTGGCCTCATAGCCGTCCATGACCGGCATCTCTATGTCCATGAGCACCAGGTCGAAGTCGCCCGACGCAAAGGCGGCAATGGCCTCCTCCCCGTCCGTGGTCAGGGTCACCTGGTGGCCAGCGCCGGTGATGAACATGCTCATGATCAGTCGGTTCGACTCGTCGTCATCTACTAGAAGCACGCGGAGGAAGGGGCGGGCGTCGGCGAGGGGCGGTGGAGTGCCTTCCACTTCGGTCTTGGCCTTTCCCAGGGAGAGCCGGAAGAGGAAACACGATCCCTGCCCCGGTGTGCTCTCGAGGGTGATGGTTCCGCCCATGAGTTCCACCAGGTGGCGACAGATCGCCAGTCCCAGCCCGGTCCCGCCAGTGGAGCGAATAGGGGAGTCTTCTACCTGGCTGAAATTTTCAAACACCTTTCCCTGCATATGATCAGGGATGCCGATGCCGGTGTCCGTGACCGAGAAGTCGAGGGTGACCTGATCTTCATGCTCGCTGCTGGCTCGCTCCACCCTGACGTCGATGGAGCCCGTGTGGGTGAACTTGGTGGCATTGCCGATCAGGTTGACCAGGACCTGTTTGATCCGGATCGCATCGCCCTCGAGATGGTCTGGAACTGTCGGGGCCACGAAGCAGCGGAAATCCAGCCCCTTTTTTTGTGCTCCGAGAGACAGCACGGAGCATGAGTTGTTGATCGTTTCCCGCAGGTGGAACGGTGCCAGGTGCACTCTCAGCTCTCTGGCCTCGATTTTGGCTAGGTCCAGCACGTCGTTGACCAGTTCATGCAGGACCTCGCCCGCATTGCTGAAGAGCTTCAGGTAACGTTGCTGCTCCGGTGAGAGCTCGGTTTCGTGCAGGAGTTCGCTGGCGCCCAGCAGGGCGTTCATGGGCGTGCGGATTTCATGGCTCATCCTGGCGAGGAAACGGCTTTTGGCGTGATCGGCGGCCTCGGCGGCCTTGCGGGCGGAGTCGATCCTCCTGGCTACGGCCAGACCGAGGAGGCCAGCCAGGAGCACGGCGATCACGGAGATGCCGATGTTCAGCAGTCCGTTCCGTTTCAAGGTCCCAAGGTAGTCGTTTTCGGGCAGGTAGATGCCGATTACCCAGGGCCATTGCGGGTTGGAGAAGGGGGCGAACATAGCGTGATAGTTCTCGCCGTTCAAGGCAAAGGAAGTAAACACTGGTTCTTCCAGAAGCGGTTTTCCCGTCTCATCCAGTTCCAGCGATTCATAGGCCATTCTGGCCAGGGGGTCGTCCAGTTCGTCGATTCTGGTCAGCCGGATGGTGTCGCCGTTTGGCTGGCGAATCTTGCTCATGTCCGGATAGGCGATGACGTCGCCGCTTCGGTCCATGATGAAGGCCAGCCCGTGCTCGCTCACCTTGAGTTTGGACAGGAAGGTAGAGAGTTCGTCAATGGCGATATCCACGCCGATGACGCCGCGCAGTTTTCCGTTTGGGCCATACACCGGATTGGCCGTGGTGATGCCGGGCTTCTTGGAGGTGAAAAAGACATAGGGCGAGGTCCAGATGGGCTTGCTTGCCTCCTGGGCCGTCTTGAACCAGGGCCGCTCTCTAGGGTCATAGGTGTCGGTCGGGTCGAATCGTCGTTCGGTGACCCGGAAGTCCTTTCCCCGGAAGATGAGTGAGGTCTTTCGGCCAAGTTCTTCCTGGGAAATGATCTTGGTGTAGAAGCCGCCTTTTTCATATTTGTTGTAGCGCGAGGCCATGATGAACTCGCCGTTTGCCGTCCCGTAATAGATGCCGGAGAACTGGGGATAGATGAAGAGCTGTTCGTAAAAATAGGACTCCATGGTTTCGACATCGGAGGAGGAGAGGATATTGCTCTTGGCCAACCCCATAGTGAGCTGGGCGGCATCCCGGGCAGGGACGAGATAATTGGACGACTTGTCGATGGTGTAGGAGGCGATGTTTTGCATGATGTTTCGGGCATGCAGCAGCAACGTCTGACGCGAGGTCAGGGTGGAGGAGAGCATGAGGGCTACAGCGAAAACGAGGATCAGGCCTGTGTAGGGCAGGACCAGCCGCCAGGTGGACGTTGGTTTCAAGAGTGGCTCCAGCGCTTGTGTTTCAGGACTTTCTGTCTCTTTGGCACTCTAGACGGATTCCGGTCCGGGGGCAAGATCGTAGTCGCCCTTGACTTCGGTGGCACAAGTGTGCATTCAAGAATAGAAGAATTCGCGAATAGAAGAATAGACCCAGAGCAACAGGAAACAGGCAGGACATGATGCGAACCATAGCAGTGGCCATCGCCAAGGGAGGGGTCGGCAAGACCACCACCTCCGTGAACCTGGGGGCGGCACTCGCGGCCATGGGGCGGCGGGTGCTTCTGGTGGATTGCGATTCCCAGGACCAGGTGGTCCGTTTCCTTGGGGTGCGGAGTCAGGTTCGGGCGGGGTTGAGCCATTTCCTCGTGGCCCGCACGGCCGAGGAGCGAAACAGCGCTGTGCTTGAGGCCCGGGAGAATCTTTGGGTGCTGGCTGGTGGCGTCGGACTCACGGAACTCAAGCGTTGGCTGGGCAAGCAGTCTAAAAGCGACACGATTTTAAAGGAACGCCTTGTTCCCCGTGAAGGGGCCCTTGACTATGTCATCTATGATTGCGCACCCGGCTGGGACATCCTTTCCGTTAACATCCTCTGTGCCGTGGACGAGGTGCTCTCCCCCGTGGCGCTCCAGGCACCTGCGCTCCAGGGGCTCCAGGCTTTTCTCACCTATATCCAGTCCGTGCAGAAACTGAACCCTGAACTCCGGTTGCGCTATCTGGTGCCGACCATGTTCGACAAACGTCTCAAGCAGTCGCGGTCCTATCTGGCGCAGTTGCAGAAAGCCTTTCCCGCCCAGGTCTGCGAGCCCATCCGTTCCAACGTGAAGCTGTCCGAGGCAGCGGGACTGGGGCGGACGATTTTTGAAGTGGACCCCGAGGCGTCGGGGGCTGAGGACTATGAAGCGTTAGCCTGGAGGGTGGATCAGGATGCCTAAGGACGACAAGAAACCACCGTTTTTCTTCGACGATGCCGGGCTTGTCAATGCCGGGCTGGGGGATGGTTTTGACATGCCGGATGCAGGGCGGACCGGCCTCGACCCGGTGGAGGCCTGTCTGGGACCGGGCATCCGGGTTGGGAGTTCCAAGGTCAAGGCTGGCTATTACCTGCCTCGGGACGTCCTGGAGCGTCTGGACGAAACCTACCTCACCCTACGCCTGCGGAAGGTGCCGGTGGAGAGCAAGTCCCAACTGGTGGAGATAGCCCTAGGCCTGCTCCAGGCCGACCTGGAGCGAGGCAAGAAATCAATGGTGCTCCGCGAGATAACAAGCTGATTTAGTTCATGAGCGCTGTGGCAACGTCCTCCTGTTGCAGCCAGCAAAAGGGCCTCGGGGTGTTCCCGAGGCCCTTTTTCCTAAAAATATTTCCGATGTTTTATTCCAACCGTTGCCCATGCGCTCTCGTTACGAACCTTGGTTTATCGGTTTCCTGGAAGGGAGAGGGCAGGGAGGGGCTCAAGCATGGACGTTGCGGATCCCTCTCAAAGTGGGTTTCCTTGTGCGTCCTCTAATCATGAATTTGAAATGAGGCTTGTTTAATGGTATACTGCGACTAGTAGTGGAGGTGATTGATGCAACTAAGAAAGAGGCTTTTCATGATGTGGATGGGCAGAGCGCTTCTGGCGGGGCTGTTCCTGCTGTCCGGTTCTTTCGTGGTTCTCGCCTGTGACGGAGGTGGCGGCGGAGGAGGGGGCAGTGACGGCGGGGGCGGAGGCGGCAGCATTGTCGGTTTTTCCGGCGGCACCCTTGATTTTCAGCCCGGCAACTGGTCGCCCCCTGCGGATTTTTTTATTCCGGCAGATAAACCTGGCGTTGTGAATCAGCCTGATCAGTTCACTAATTGGGGCGGTACGCCCTTTACTGAACGTGAAAAGGCACGGATGGATTGGGAGCGTGAGCTGCATCGGGACATCCTGACCCTGATGGAGGATCCGGTCATTGCCGGTTCCACGGTTGTCGGCTTCATCCCGGCGATCATGGGTGGGCCGATCTCCATGAAGCTGGTTACCTTTGCCGTTGGAACGGCGGTCAAAAGCGAGCGCATAGATGCCAATCCCGACCTCAAGGCCGCCTATGACCGGATCATGGGAAAACTTGGTCCCAAGCCAAAAAATAGGTTTGTCAACCAGTCGCTCATCGACAGGGCTCACGGGAGGAACAAGTGATGCACTTGAAAGCAATTGCAACTGCACTGGTTGTCTCCCTGTGTCTGGCCTCCTGTGTCACCGTAACCGCTCCTTCTCAGGTGGAGGTGACCTCGGTGAAAACGGCGACCATGAACATCGAAGAGGTCCCCCTGGATGCGGTTGTCGCC
>JAHJKV010000505.1 GCA_018822065.1 Pseudomonadota bacterium | reverse complement strand
CTGCCCCGGCCATGCAGGCGTCGAGCCACTCGGCCAGCCTGCGCTGCCGCCAGCGGATGGTCAGGTAGATCCCCCAGATGATGCCCATGGCCACCAGACCGGCAAAAACCGTGTGCCACATCTTTGCGGTCATGCCGCTGGCCTTGCGAGCCGTGTCCGCAGGATGTACCCCGCCCCAGAGTTTGGTGGCGAAGAAAACCAGCGGCACATCGAGAAAGGCGACCACGCCGAGCACCGCCGAAACCAGCCCCTTGCGCTCCGCCGCCACAGGCGAGGACCTAAGAACCAGATAGCCCGCATAGACGTACCACATGATCAGGGTGGTGGTCAGCTTCGGGTCCCAGACCCACCAGTGGCCCCACTCGGCCCGGGCCCAGATGGACCCGGAGACCAGGGCCAGCCCGCAGAAGAGCACGCCCAGTTCGGCCGCAGCCGCAGCCAGGGTGTCCAGGACCACGGTCCGCTTGAACAGATAGCCAAGGCTGGCGCAGAACACGACGAAGAAGCTGATCAGCCCCCACCAGGCCAGGGGCATGTGCAGGTAGAAAATCTTCTGCACCACCCCGGACTGGGCCAGAGGAGCATAGGCCCAGATGAACCACTGCTGAACAATCAGCGCGATTACTCCGAGAATTGCGAATATTCGTATCATCTGACACTCACTTTATTCTTCGCCCCCATACACGAAGGGGAACAAAAGCAGACCAGCCCCGCCGAACAGGGCGTCAAAGGCTCCGATGAGCCCCAGCCAAGAGCCGGATTCCTCCACGCCCAGGCCAGAAAAGACCATTCCGAACAGGGTGATGGCCCCCAAGAGCACGGGCAGGAGCAAGGGAAAAACGATGACCGAAAGCAAGGACTCACGGGCGGCCTGCCCCTGGGACAGGGCTCCGAGCAGGGCACCGACCACCACCAGCCCGATGTCCGCGCTGGCGAGGGTCACGGCCAGAAGCCAGAAGGGACCTTTAATGTCCTGACCCAAGAACACGGCGGTAGCGGGCAGGAACACGAGCTGGGAGAGGAGCAGGAGCAAGAGTCCGGCCATGCCCTTGCCGAGCCAGACCGAATGGGCGGGCGCGGGCGAGGAGAGCAGGCCGAGACGGGCCTGGTTGGCCTCCTCCAGGCTAAAGAGGTCGTTGAAGACCAGTACCAGCCCGAAGGCGGAGGCCAGCCAGAAGATGGCGGCCGCAGCCTGGGGGAGCACCGCAGCTCCTTCGGCATAGGCCAGAGAAAACAAAAAGATGAGCAAGAGACCGAGAAGCACTGCCTGGACCAGCCCCTGACCGCCCGAAAGGGAGAGGCGCAGGTCCTTGACTGCAATCGCGGCGGCACGGTTCAGCATGAACAGGGCTCCAGGACATACTCGGCTGCCGGTCCGTAGAAGGCGACTTTCCCGGATTTGAGCTCCAGGACCTTGTCCACCAACTGCTTGTCGTGCTCCACCTGATGGCTGACCCAGACCACGGCGGCACCGCCGTCGCGCAGAGCCTGTATCTCGCGATGCAACAGCGCCAGGGAAGCCACGTCCAGGCCCGTGCCCGGCTCGTCCAGGAAGACCAGCTCGGGCGAGACCAGGAAGATACGCCCCAGGTTGAGTCGCTGAGCCATGCCGCGCGAAAAGGACCCGGCCCTTTCCTCGGCAAAACGGGTCAGGCGCACTCGCTCAAGCACCCCTTCGATGTCCGGGGACGTAATCCCGTACATCTTTGCCCAGAAGGCCAGATTCTGTCGGGCCGTGAGGTTCGGGTAGAGGAAGGTGGCGTGGCCGAGATAGGCTGTTTTCTCTTCGGCCAGGGTCGATTCCACCGTGCCGGCCGAGGGCCGGGCGAGCCCGGCCATGAGTTTGAGCAGGGTGGACTTCCCAGCCCCGTTTGGTCCAGCCACAATGAGCGCCTCCCCTGTCTCGACGGAACAGGAGACATTCTTGAAGACCAGCTTGGAGCCGAAGAGTTTGGCTACCTTCTCGACCCGAAGCACGCTCATCAGACCCGGTTCCTTCGGCGCAGGAGCAGAAGCGGTGCCAGACTCATGAGGGTGCCGCCGATCCACAACCAGTTGATCAGTGGGTTCACGCTGATCTTGACCGTCACTGAGCCGTCGTTCAGGTCATAGCCCAAAAGCGTGGAGTAAATCTCGTCGCCCAGGGAAGGGATGACCGATACCTCGGCAAAGGAGTTCTTGGAATTGGGATACCAGCGCCGTTCCGGATTCATGACGCCTACGGGCTCACCCTCCACCATCACCGCGAGGTCGGCCACAAAGACCTTGACCGCGCCGTCACTGGTTTCAGACACACCCCGGTTGAACAGGGTGTAGTCACCGATCTGCATGGTGCCGCCCTTGTCCAGCCGCGCTTCCATCTCGGTCTTGTAGGGGCCGGAGAAGGCCACAGCCAGGACCATCAGGGTCAGGCCGAGGTGGATGGCGTAGGATCCCCAGGAATGTCGGCTGCGGCGCAGGGTCGGTACGAGCACGAAGAGCAGCACCAGGGAGACCAGCCCGGCCACGGCGGCAGAGGCAGCGATGAGCGGCAGGGGATCGGTGACCCCCTGGAAGTAAAAAACAGCCGCCGCGCCGAGGAAAACCCCACCCGTGGCCGAGAGTCCGACCAGGTTGCGCACCCCCTCCTTCCAGTCCATCCAGGGACAGATGCAGAACAGGAGCATGGTCAGGGTCAAAAGCGGCAGACAGACGCGGTTGTAGAAGGTCGGGTCGAGGCCCACAGGCACCGAGGCCCAGAGCTTGGAGATCACCGGCCACATGGTGCCCATGCCCACCACCAGACCGAGGGCGACCATCAGCCAGCAGACGATGACAAGCAATCCCTGGCGGGAGGCGAAACCGGACAGAGCCCGATATTCAGGCCGATCGCTCAACTGGGTCACCAGGATGGCCAGACCCAGGCCGACAAGCATGAACAGGGTCAGAGGCAGGGCCTCGCCGCCCTCGCCAAAGGTGTGCAAGCTCTGGACGTCCACACCGGAGCGCACCAGGTAGGTGGCGAAGATGCAGAGCAGGAAGGTCATGGCCATGAGAAAGACATTGGAACGCTGGAGCGCACCGCGCTTGGACTCGATGACCGAGGTGTGCAGGAAGGCCGTGGAGCAGAACCAGGGAATGAGGGAGGCATTTTCAACCGGGTCCCAGGCCCAGTACCCGCCCCAGCCAAGCTCCATGTAGGACCACCAGCCGCCGAGGATGATGCCCGCGGTGAGGGTGGCCCACGCGATCAGGTTCCAGTTGCGGCATATCTTCACCCAGGAACGGGGCTCACTGGCGAGCATGGCAGCCAGGGCCACGGCAGCCGGGATGGCAAACAGGCCATACCCGACGAAAAGCAGGGGCGGATGGAAGGCCATGCCCAGGTTCTGCAGAAGCGGGTTGAGCCCAAGGCCGTTGACCGGCGTGGGCACGGCCTGGATGAAGGGATTGGACCAGCAGGTCAGAAGCAGCAGAAAAAACGCCTCGATGGAGAGGAAGAACACCCAGAAGACCATGCGGGTGCGCGGCCGGAGTTCCTGATAGCCGGGGGTGACCAGGAAGATGCCCCCGCCCACGGCCATGATCAGCAGCCAGAGGAGCAGCGAACCTGTGCGACCGGCCCAGAAGGCCGTGATGCGGTAGAGCAGCGGCAGGGTGTTGTCCACGTTCTCGAAGACGTAGAGAAAGCTGTAGTCCCGGCTGACGAGCGCCCCGAAGAGGATCACCGAGGCGAAAGCCACCAGAAAGGCGGAGACGACCTGGCCCTTCTCCACCAGAGGCAGGCCGGTCTCGCTGTCCTTAAGGGCGCAGTAGACGGCATACCCCGCCGTGGCGAGGGTCGCCAGCAGGGAAAAGAGCAGGCCGATGTAAGCTGCCAGATGCATATAGGCTCCTATGCGGCCCAGAACAGGCCGATTTCAGCGGTGATGTGGGTACGGAAAGTCCTTAAACCGGGAGGGGGCGAAAAACAACCCCGCCAGGACGATTTCCGCTCTCTGTGCGAAAATTTGCACCAGCAACCGCAGAGTTCTCCCGATTATCGCTTTTCCTCGTACTTCGAAGGACACTTGGTTGTGAGCTGGGTGGCCCGGAAGACATTTGCGGCGCTGTCGAAGCTGCCCTTGACGATGACCTCCACATCTTCATTGAAAGTATCGGGCACTGCGCCGGAGTAGTCCACCCGCATGGTGCGGTCGCGGTTTTGCTGGTCGGCCACAGTGAAGGTCACGCCCAGGCTGTCCTCATGGGGGGCGATGTCCTGGGGCAGAACCTTGCCGTAGAGCCGGACCCGCAGCAAGTCCCCGGCGGGCATGTCCAGGGCTGTCGATATCTGTAATGTAGGCGTCGAACCCTCGGAGAGGCCCGAGGTGATGAGATAGCCGAGTCCTGCCAGCAGCAGGACCAGGGCGACGATGTAGATTGACTTGGAATTCTTCTTGGCCATGATTATCCTTTGTGCGCGGGCTCATCCGCGGTCAATTAGTCCAACAGTTTCTGTTTCTGGGTGCGCGCCAGTTCACGCATGTCCACCACCTTGTCGGTCTCGTCCACGATCTCCGATCCAAGGATTTCCTCCAGCACATCCTCCAGGGTGACCACCCCGGCCATGCCGCCATATTCGTCGAGCACCACGAAAAGATGCATGCGGCTTCCAAGAAATTTCACCAGCAGCCGGTCCAGAGTGATGCCCTCCAGGACGAACTGGACCGGGCGCATGAGGTCGGACAGCATGCGGTCATGCTTGTCGTCGGCCAGTGACTCGAGGACCTGGCGACGAAAAACCATGCCCACCACGTCTTCGGGATTGTCGCCCTCGTATACCGGGAAACGCGAATGGGGCAAGTCGCGGTGGGCCAGGCGGACCTCGGCCACGGTCATGCTCCCCGGCAGGGAGAAAACCACCGTGCGCGGAGTCATGATCTGTTCCACGGTCTTGATGTCCAGGCTGAGGATGTTGGTGATGGACTGTTCCTCGTAGCCTTTGATCACTCCGGCGCGACGGGTCATGGCCACCAGGGCGCGGATGTCGTCCTCGTCGCGGTCCGGACCGTTCTTGCCGGTCTTGAACATGCGCGTCACCCAGCTCACGATCAGCACGGCAGGATGGAATATCCAGACCAGCACTATCAGGGGGCGCGAGAGCGCCGGGGCCAGCTGCTTGGCATAGACCACGCCTATGGTCTTGGGGAATATTTCGGAAAAGATCAGGATGATCAGGGTGAACCCTGCCGCGAACCAGCCCAGACTGACCTCGCCGAAGACTCCGGCCCAGGCCGCGCCCGCCACGGCCGCACCTGCGGTATGGGCAACGGTATTTAGGGTAAGGATGGCCGTGATCGGTTCCTCGACGTGGTTGCGCAGCTGCTCCAGGCGGGGGCCGGACTTGCGCCCGTCTCTTTTCAGCCGCTCCACCAGACTCCATGGAAAGGTATAGAGCACGGCCTCGGATACCGAGCAGAACGCTGAAATGAGCACCGCCAGTCCGACGGCAAGGATGAGTTCAATCATCGTATTTTTTAAAGAGCCCCGCACTGGCGGAGCCTCCTGAAAATAAGCCTAACAAATGCGACACCAAGCCGCAACAGGCGAAAGCCACACTTGACGACCCGGCCAGGACAGGGGATACCCTGGCCTAGGAATAATCCATGTTTGAAAACACCACTGCCGCCGTCTTTCGCCTCTCCGCCCTGGGGGACATAGTCCTGACCACCGGGGTGCTCGACTATTGGCACAAGAAACGTGGCCTCTCCTTTGTCTTCATCACCCGGCCCGGACCAGCGGAAATATTGCGCGGCCATCCGGCCATCCGCCAGATCATCACCCTCGACAAACCCGAGCTCACTGGGCGGGCCTGGTTTGATCGCGCCGGGGAACTGGCCCGGACATTGACGAACATGCCGCTCATAGACCTGCACGGCACCCTGCGTTCCCGCATCCTCGCCCTGCGCTGGCAGGGACCAGTGCGGCGCTACCCCAAATTTGGCCTGAAACGACGGCTTTTTAATCGACTGGGCTGGCAGAGCCTGCGCTCGAAGCTGGAACAGACCTGCGTCACCCAGCGCTATGCCCTGGCCCTGGAGCCGACTCCGCCACCCCCGAGTGCCCTGCTGCCGCATATCGCTCTGGATACTGGCGAAGCCGCCGCAGGCATTCTGCGACTGCTGACCGCCGCCGGAACCACCCTGACCGACACCCCCCGGATCGTGGCCCTGCACCCCTATGCCACCCATCCGGCCAAGGCCTGGCCGAGGGACAGCTGGATCGAACTGGCCTCCCTGCTCTCCCAGGCCGGACTGGCCTGGATCGTCATCGGTCGCGACACGGCCCCCCTCTTTCCCGGCGATCAGCGTGATTTCACAAACCAGACCGACCTGCGCCAGACCTGCGCCCTGCTGCGCGCCAGTGACACCCTGGTGACCAACGACTCCGGCCCCATGCACCTGGCCGCCGGGGTGGGCACACCTGTGGTCGCCCTCTTCGGCCCCACGGCCAGGGTCTGGGGATTTTACCCTCAGGGCGAACGTGACCGGGTCCTGGAACGAGACATGGACTGCCGCCCCTGCTCATTGCACGGCAGCAATCAATGCCCCCAGGACCGCGCCTGCCTGACGGGCATCACCCCGAATGAGGCCCTGGAAGCCGCGCTCTCCACCCTGCCCGAGGCCGTGGAACAGACTTCCCCCCAGCCCTAGGCGATGCTACAGTCGCCCCAAACAGGGAGCGAGTCATGAAAGACCTCTATTTCGACTACAACGCCACCACCCCGGTCCTGCCCGAGGTCTTCCAGGCCATGCGCCCCTATCTGGAAGGACGATTCGGCAACCCTGCCTCGGGCCATGCCTGGGGACTCGAAGCCCGGGAGGCGGTCAAGAACGCCCGCGCCCAGGTGGCCCGCCTGATCAACGCGACCCCGGAGGAAATCCATTTCACCAGCTGCGCCACCGAGTCCAACAACATGGTGGTGCAGGGGGTCATGAGCGCCGGGGGAACCCTGGTTACCACTGCGGTGGAGCATCCCGCTGTGCTGGAACCCG
>JAHJKV010000504.1 GCA_018822065.1 Pseudomonadota bacterium | reverse complement strand
TTAATACTCTGACAGGAGTTTCGTAGCACAAAGCCTTTTTGAGCTGAAATCGCCAATGATGTCAGCTTTTTATTTGCCTGAATCATGTAAGACCTAATTTTTATGAAATCTTTAACCCGGTTATTCATCATTCTGAAACGCTTTTCTAGATTTTTGCTTGACTTTGTAAGACCCCGGAGATATGGTTTTGCCCATGGCTCATATACACAAGAAATCCAAGGGCGGCAGGAGTTACTACTACATCCGCGAAATGGCACGGGTGGACGGCAAGCCAAAGGTCGTCAACCAGGTTTATCTGGGCTCGATCGAACGGATACTGGCGTTGGCCAGTGGCGACAAGAAGCTTGATCTCAAGCGCATCCAGGTCCAGGAGTTCGGGGCTCTTTGGCTTGCGAATCTCATCGATAAGGGAATCGGCCTTGTGAACATTGTCGACGGCATTGTGCCCCAGACAGAGAAAGAGGGTGGCCCAAGCATTGGGGAGTACTTTCTGTATGCGACATTCAATCGCATGGTTTCTCCCTGCTCGAAAAGGGCCTTGCCGGAATGGTACAAGGGCACGGCCATCCAGCAGATACGCCCAGTTGACATCCAGGCCCTGGACTCGGATCGGTTCTGGCGAAAGTGGGAACGGGTCGGTGAGAAGGAAATCCGGGCCATCGCCGAAGAGCTCTTCCAAAGAGTTTCGGAACTGGAGCCCTCGGATTCCGGGTGTTTTTTGTTCGATACCACAAATTACTACACCTTCATGGCCAGCGACACGGATTCCGAACTTGCCCAGCGGGGCAAGAACAAGGAAGGACGGGATTGGCTCAGACAGGTGGGCTTGGCGCTTCTGGTGGCCAGAGATACGAAGCTGCCCTTCTTCTACAGGGAGTACGAGGGCAACCGACACGATTCCAGACTGTTCGGACAGATCATGGACGAAGTGATGGGAGTGATGGGTGAGCAGGGGAACAAAGAGGTAACCGTTGCCTTCGACAAGGGTATGAACAGCGAGGAGAACCTGGTCGCCATCGACGGCATGGAGAACGTCCACTTTGTGACCACCTATTCCACGTATTTCGCTGAGGAGTTGGCCCATGTGGACAAGGAGAGCTTCTCGGTAGTGGACACTCCCAAGAATAGGCAGCTTGAGGCCCGAGGGCTGGGTGATGATCGGCTTTTGGCCTGGAGGACGACCGGGGAGTACTGGGGCAGGGAGAGGACCGTGGTGGTCACTTACAACCCCCTTACCGTCACCAAGCAGCGATATGGCTTCGAGAAGAGGTTGAGCAGGCTCCAGGCGGCTCTGTTTGAAATCAGATCAAAAGTGAGGGCGGGCCTTCCCCACTGGCGCACGAAGGAGAAGGTTCTGACGAGGTATCATGACGTTTGCGACGAGATTCACCTGCCGAAGAACCTCTACGACCTGGAATTTACGAAAGAGGGCCAAGGGCTGGGCCTGAGCTTTCGCAAGAACTACTACCGGATCGGTCGCCACATCGATCGTTTCGGCAAGAATATCATCATCACGGATCGGACGGACTGGAGCACGGACCAAATCGTGCGGGCCAGTCTGGACCGGTACATGGTGGAGAACGCCTTCAGGCAGACCAAGGATGACGAACTGGTCAGCCTCCAGCCCATCCGCCACTGGACCGACAGAAAGATCAGGTGCCACATCCTGACCTGCGTGGCTGCCTTGTGCTATCTGCGACTCATCGAACTCAAGCTGGCGAGGGCTAACGTCCACATGAGCGCGGCAGGCGTCATGGCCAGCATGAAAAGGCTGCACTCCTGCCTGTGCTGGAAAGCAGGCAAGAACAAGCCAGTGAGAATGCTGGAGGAACCGTCAGAGCAGCAGGTCCAAATACTCCAGGCCTTTGGCTACGAAATCACGAATGGGGTCTTACAGATTTCTAAGCGATAATAAATTGTTTTTGTTGTTCTTTTAGGTGAAAACATGGCCTTTGCTACGAAACTCCTGTCTTATAATAAATGATAAAAAATTATTTATTGGTTTGGTTACTCACAAAGTTACTCACATCGGCTGAAAAATTGTAACTCATCCGGCTCAAGGATACCTGGAAGGCTGAGATCCGGGCGCTCAATCGCAAAAAGTCCGAACGGGAGAAAGGCTATCTTGCGGCAATGGAGCGATGCCGGAAAGATAT
>JAHJKV010000503.1 GCA_018822065.1 Pseudomonadota bacterium | reverse complement strand
CTTATTCAAAAAAGAGCAGTTTCTTGCACAAGTCGAATGAAAAATTGACTTAGGTCAGAAACAGACAGGAGCGGTTCTGGTATGTGAATCCTGTCACGAATCGTCAGATGTCCTGTCCATCAAGAATACCAACCGCCACCTCAAATCGGCCGGAGCTGTGCTTATGAAGCTATCCTGGAAACCCATGCTTCTGGTTTTCGTGGGTATTGTTGTTGGTTTTCCAGTTTTTTCGATGACCTATTACACCATGGTCAGGACATCCACCCCGGAATTCTGCATGTCGTGTCATGAAATCGAGCCTGCCTACAAGGCCTGGAAAACCTCCACTCACGTCAACAACCCCCAGGGACTGGTGGCCGACTGCATGGACTGCCATCTGCCAGCCCCCCACGACACCTTCAACTTCTTCTTCACCAAGACCATGCACGGGCTCAAGGACGTGTCCGTGCATGTGCTCACCGGAGGAGACGAGTATGATCGCAAGGCCATGCGGATTCAGGCTTACGCGACCATCAAGAACGACCAATGCCTGAAGTGTCACCGAAACCTGACCAGCATGCCAGACAACCGTGGTGCCATGCTGGCCCACAAGACCGTGCTCTGGCCCATGCCCGGCATGGAAAAACAGTGCACCGACTGCCATCGCAACCTGGTGCACATGGACCGGGCCGTTTACGGCTACAAGCAATACCAACCGCCCTACCGGGCAACAGGCCTGGCCCAGTTGGTCAAGTTTGACGTGGAGTAACAGAACATGAACGCCATTATTTCGAACCATAGCGAGGAGGCTTGGGGTATGAAACGGAAAGTATTTTGGTCACTTATTTTAGTGTTACTTGTCGCTGTCGCGGCCTCCGCCACGGCCTCGGCCCAAAACATCCCGAAGGTCAAGGAATATCGGATTGAGCGGAGCATGGCGCCCCAGGCCGTGGCCTGCATCGAGTGCCACAAAGCTGAAACCCCCGGGCTGTTCGCGGACTGGACCATGAGCCGCCACGCCTCGGCCAACGTCACCTGTCTGGACTGCCATCAAGCCCAACCCGGTGATGCGGACATCAGCAAGAATCATTTCAAGCAATATGAACGTGGTGACACCAAATGGGGAATTTCGGAATACAAGATTCCCGTTGCAGGGCCGGTCACCCCAAAGGATTGCTCCCGCTGCCATCCGGACGAGGCCATGCAGTTTAGTAGGTCCAAACACGCCAATACGCTTGAAATTATCTGGAAAATCGACCCCTGGCTGAAACAGGGCCAGAACAGCGACATCGAACGCACCGCTGGCTGCTTCGCGTGCCACGGCACCGTGCTCACGTTGGGTGAAGACGGCAACATGACCCCGGACACCTGGCCGAACGTGGGCGTCGGACGCGTGAACATGGACGGCAGCTTCGGCTCCTGCACCAGTTGCCATACCCGCCACCGCTTCTCGGTCATGGAGGCCAGAAAGCCCGAAGCCTGCGGTCAGTGCCATCTCGGCCCAGACCATCCCCAGATCGAGATCTTCACCGAATCCAAGCACGGCGACATCTACGACACCTTCGGCGACCAGTACAACTGGGATGCCGCCCCTGGCACCTGGACGCCTGGCGTTGACTTCCGCGCCCCCACCTGCGCCGCATGTCACATGTCCGGCGCTGGCACGGTCATGACCTCCCATGACGTCACCGAACGTCTCTCCTGGGAACTCCAGGCCCCGATCACTGTCCGTCCACAAGACTTCGTTCCCCTGCCCGCCAAGAACGACTGGCAGAAGGAACGGAGTAAAATGCAGGAAGTCTGCAACCAGTGCCACTCAAACGTCTGGACAACGAACCACTATGCCAAGCTGGACAAGGTGGTTGAGCAATACAACACAGTGTATGCCAAGCCCTCCAAGGCCACCCTGGACCAACTCTACGCAGCCGGTGTCTTGGACAAGACCAAGTTCTTCGACGAGGAACTTGAGGTCGAGTTCTACGAACTGTGGCACCACGAAGGCCGTCGCGCCCGAATGGGAACGGCCATGATGGCCCCGGACTATGCCTGGTGGCACGGCTTCTATGAATGCAAGAAGCGCCTGAACACCTTCAACCGGATGGCCGAGGAAGCCCTGGCCAGCGGCAAGCCCGCCTGGAAGGCTGATCCCTTCCCGTCCTCGGGAGGCAGCACAGTCCGCCCGTCCCAGATTCCCGGCAACTAACCGTACTTCTGATCAAAACCAATAACAAAGGCCCCTCTTCTGAGGGGCCTTTGACTGCTCTCGATATGCAAAAATGCCCGACGCTACAACAAGGCCGCCTTGATCTCGTCGATGGGATGACGTTTCATGAACTTGGCGGTACGCAGTCGCGTGCTGCTGTTGGCAGCGTAGTATTCCAAAAACTTGCGGCACAGGGCCACGGCATCCTCGTGGCTCAGGCCTGTGGCCAGTTCGTCGGCGATG
>JAHJKV010000502.1 GCA_018822065.1 Pseudomonadota bacterium | reverse complement strand
GAAAAGTTCAGGGTTTTCGCGAAGGGCGCGATGGTCGATGAAGGTCAGTCCCGAGGTTAACTCCATCCCACGGTTGAAAATGTCGTTGGCTTGCAGGGAACGCGCGTCCTCATACACGGGAGGTATAATGAAAATCGCCCGGCTTCCGGCGTGTTTGACCAGATCATCGATGGCCTCAAGTTCGTGGGCGATGTCGTTTTTATCTCCGGGAACGAGCACGAGTTGGCGGGAAAGGGAGTCGCCGTTTTTAATGAGTAAGCTTGATTTGGGAACGTCCATGGATCCATCTGGACGATATCCGTACATATCGATGCAATAGGGATTTTGCTGATTCTGACTACAAATGGACGGGCTGATAAGGCGTCGTTGGATCCCCGACTCTTCAGGCGCGTTCCACTGACTCAGAGCGGAAATGAGCTTGTTGACGTCAATGTCGGTGTTGATTCTGGCTAATAGAAAATCCTTAAAAAGCCATTTGATAAACCTTTTTGGCCCTTCGTCCAAAAGCATATCAGGGTTGACGTATCGGTCCGGTAGTTCGCCGCCCCAACCGAGGATGTGGCGGCCATTGTCGTTGTTCGGGGTGGTGATTTGTATGAGTACCAGTTTCGGCAGTTTGTTTTTTTCGGCAAGGTGATCCAGCAGGTGGCGGATTTCAGGCAGGCCGAGGTTGGCATACCAGAAGTTGAAGAAATATCCAGCTGGAACATTCGGCCCAAATGCTTCTTGTCCGAAGTATTGGAACTGGTGGTTGCCGAACAAACCGACCCGTGGGGGAGAAAAGTGTTCCAAAAAGCCGAACTTGATGGATCCCTGTTGCTTGCGGTCTAGAGATGTAAGGGAGAGGCGTTGCTCCGGCGCCATGGTTAGAAAGTCAAAAGGGGTATCCAGGTAGCTGGCCTGATCGTTAACGATCAGAAAGGTCAAGGTCATGAGGGCCAACAAGGTGGCAACGAAGACCAGGGTATATCGGAGTTGCATTGAGTCGAGCATCGTCTAGAACCGAAAATAGATGAAGGTTTGACCATAGTCTAGAAAAAGCAAGGCGGTAAAAAGCAGTCCGGCATGCACAACAGGCCAATCGAAGATAGCTCGCTTCTCGTGGTTATACAGCCAGTGCTGTTCACGACCTGCAAAGGTCAGCAGGGCGATGAGTCCCAGAAATCCGAAGTGCCAGCCAGGCGAAACCATCTGCGCTGTGGGGTCGAGTTTCGCAGCCAGATTCACGTAGCCTCCAACCCCGAGATCGAACAGTGGCCAACCAAGGGTTACCAATATGAAGGTCAAGGCTATGGCAATGGTTCGAGGAAGCTGGTCCCACCAAGAGCGGGTGAAGTGATGCGCGAGGACTAAGATTCCATGGTATATTCCCCAAAGGATGAAGCCGAAACCAGCTCCATGCCAAACGCCGCAGACGATGAAGACGATCAGGATATTGCGGACGTAGCTTTTGTTGCCGCCAAGTTTGAGGTAGATGTAGTCACGTATCCAGTAGGATAAAGTGATATGCCATCGCCGCCAGAATTCTCGAGGGGAGCGGGAAAGGTAGGGCTCGTTGAAGTTTATTGGCAGGACCAGGCCGAAGAGAAGGGCAAGACCCATCGCCATGATCGAATACGACCAAAAATCATAATAGATTCGAAAGGAGTAGCCAAGGACATAGAAAAGGCCGTCCAGAGGATGTATGCTTGAACCTGCATCCAGTGTGGCGTGGAGAGGCTTTGTGAAGGCTGCGATGAGATCGGCTCCCAATATCTTCGCAAAAAGGCCTATGGAAAAGTATTTGAGCCCACGGGGAGTGTCTGGCGGCAGGCCTTCCTTGATTTTCTTGAACTGGTCGCTAATCTGGTCGAAACGCAGGATGGGGCCTGCTATGAGCTGCGGGAAGAAACTGATGTAGGTGGCAAAGCTCAACAAGTCCCGTTCCGGGAGAAGATGCCCGTCGCGGACATCGATATCGTAGGATAGGACCTGGAAGGTGTAGAAGCTTATGCCAGCTGGAAAGCCGAGACGGATGAAGTTTGGGAGAGAATCGAGGGAGGTCTCGATGCCAAACAGGCCTGGAATGTCGAGCCAGGCGAAGCTGAGATATTTTGCCAGGAAAAGAATGCCCAGGGGGAAGATGAGGGCTGCCATGAGAGCCAGACGACGGAAGTTGGTGTGCAAAAAAAAGGCGGTGCTCCAGCCGACGAGGATGGTCAGAACGAGACCAAGAAGAGGCTTGTTTCCAGACTGTCCATAGAAAACGAGCGAAGAAGCGAGCAAGACGGCGAGGCGTAGTCGGGGCGGCACCAACCAAAAGACTATTAGGGTAACTGGCAGAAGAAGAAATAGGAATTCCAGCGAGTTGAAAAGCATGAGTTTCCT
>JAHJKV010000501.1 GCA_018822065.1 Pseudomonadota bacterium | reverse complement strand
CCTTGCTGTTTTCCGGCGGCCGTCCCCCGGACTGCCTCCGGACGCCTAATCCGCTTGTGGGAGGGATTCCAAGCGCACGATATGCAGGGGCCACGACCTCTATCGGTCAGGGGGACAGGCTGGTCGTGTTTTCCGATGGATGTTATGAAATAACCAGAAAAGACGGGTCATTGTGGACGCTAGATGCGTTTTCGGCCTATGTGGCTGACAAGGGAAAATCGCTCGGACTCGATGACTTGATCCGGCATACTCGCGGACTCAGTGCAAGCGACAGCTATGAGGACGATTTTTCCATCCTCGAGGTGCGGTTCAGCTAGGGGGTGGTTAGGGTGCCGGGCCGGGCATCGCCCGCTTCCAGACACCATGCGTCCAGGGTGCCGGAGAGCTTCTCCATCTTCACAAATTCCTCGGCAGCGCGGCAATAGAGCCAGTAGCGGTTCTGGTTGAGCAGCACATCAAGGCGGTTGAAGAAGATGGCGTAGATGGCGGCGGCGTTGCGGTCCTCGTCCGGTTGGGGCCTGGTCGCAGCCATAGTTTCTGGAGCGACGAGCTTTCCAGGTTGGTTCTCATGGTCCTGGGCATCCAAGGAGGTATAGGGGTCGGCCTCGGATACGCAACGGACATGGACCAGGGTATTGGTGCCTTCCTGGGTGATGTCCACATACCAGAAGGCAGCCCCACCCACGCCAAGGTTGATGGCTTTGTCTACGATCGTCTTCCAGCCCCATTCACGATAGGCAATGACTCCCTGCTTACCGTACACTATCCGATAATTGGCCTGTGCTAGCTCGAATATCTCGGCTGCCACCTGCATGACATGGCTGGTCTGTTCATTTGGGTAGCTCCGGGTCCGCAGGTCGATCTGTACCGCAGTCCGCAGTCCGTCATCGGCCAGGGCCGGTGCGACTGGCAGCATTGAAGCAGCAGCCAGGGCTGTCAGGAGCAGCAGAATGGAGGGTAGGGCAACAATTCGCATGACAAATACCTCTTTTCGGAGTCGACACCCTAAGCGGCCCGGGGGTTCGCGTCAAGACGGGCCGTTTACCTCGATAAACGCGGTCTGGAGCAGGGAGTGACCGGTGAAGCCGAGGATGCGGGTGAACTTGGGCCAGCGGGGGTCGGGTGTACCCGATTCCTGCTTGATACCCACGATGCGCGTTTTGCCAAGACTGTCCGCCTGAGATCGCAGCCAGGCCGCGTCCTCCTCCAGGGAGCGACGTACCCCGACCCCCCAGCGGGACAATTCCAGATGCACCTCTAGGGACTGCGGATGTTCAGACACCGCTGCCCTGCCATAGTCGCCATCGTGGTTGAACAACCTGAAGTAGGTGTACTGGCCGGGCGAGAAGTGGCTGTATTCCTTGGGCTGTTCTGTGAGTATCTCACGTGCCATCTTATCTCCGTTGTGCCTCGCGCCTTTGGTTATGGCGCTCAAAGGGGTTGAAGTCATTGGTTGTCTTGTTAGGCCTGTCCTGGTCCTGCTGTGCCCTCGTCACCTTGCTCCCTTCGCCCGCGCCGACCATCAGGTATTGGGCCGCGTCGCAGACGTGGGAATAGCGGTTCTTGTCTGGTTCATCCCGGTACCGTTCGTCGCCTAGGACCTGGACTCGTTTGTAGCAATAGGCTCCGGCCATGCCCTTGAGCAGGGTGCGGCATTTTGGTGAGATGACCAGCCCAGGCTTGCCGTCCACCAGACGTGAGAGGGGCAGGGCCACGGCCTCGCGCCGGATGAGCGGATCGTTGGTTGGGGCAGGCCGCGCGTCGATGCCCATGGCCCGCAGGATGTCGAAGGGCGTGCGCTCGTCCACCTGGGAACGCTGGGTTCCGGCCGGGTCGCCGTAGAGCAGGAATTCGCAGCCATGGAAGTCTGCCGCGCATTTGGTGGCAAGCAACTCGGCGAAGCGAACCATGCCCATGTCCTCTGTGACCAGTTCGTCCAGCCATTGCCAGCGTCCGGACAGGAGCTTCTGGCCGAAAACCGCAGCCGGGGTGAGTCCGAAGTCGATGCCAACATAGACCGGCCGCTCCCGTAGCGGGCTCAGGTCCTCCCTGGAAACATGCACCGAGCTGTGAAATTCGGGGTACACGGCCTTGCCGTCCTGCACGAACCCATACTTGGAGCAATAGTAAACACGCACATGGTCCGGCGATTTCCCGGACATGCGCTTGGTGTAATACTCCGGCGGCAGATGGACTATATTTTCAGCCTGGGGGTTGGCGACAAAAAAGGCGCCATCGTCGCTGGCATGCTCCAGTAACCCTCCTGGCTGACAGAAGAATTCCCAGTTCACGGGTCTATCCTCCTCGGCCAGCCGATACCACCAATGGTCGGTATCCGGCGGGTTGGTGTCCATGACTACCCCGGCCCAGTTGCAGCCGCCATCCTTCAAGGCCGGAAAACGCTCCACCCGGTCGCCCATGGCGTCGATGATCGCCTTGGGCATCTCCCTGGCCTCATTGAACCAGGCTCCGGTGAGTTCCAGCGAGAGAAGTTTCTTCACATCCCCAGACCGGTCCAGGGAGCGGAACAGCACCTCAAGCTCCATATCGGCCTGGCGTATCATGTGGGTCATCCGACTGGTGTTGAACGCCCCGAAGAGATGCTCCGGAAACCATCCCAGCCAGGTCTTGAGGGTGGTGTCCTGCAGTTCGCGATAGGAGTTTCGCACCACTGTCCAGCGTGAGCGTCTGATGCCGCAGGAGTCCTTTGCCTGCCGCCTGGCCCGACCCATAATCTCCATGCACATGGCCGTGGACTTGCCAGAGCCCACAGGACCCATGACGCCGCGGTAAAATGCATCCGAGGCATGAAATCGGGCCAGAGTCGGGGAAGCGGAATATTTGATTCGTGTGTGTTCAGTCATGCCGGAGAGTATAACCCCGGTTTTCGGCCCAGGACAAAATCACCCCAAGATTGGATAGAAAACGGCATGGATTTCCCTCTTGACAGGGGGTCTAGCTCAGCTCCCAAAACGCCAACCCATCCGTGAACGAGTTTCATCTGCAGCAGCGCGAAAACCTGCGGGTTTTCGCGCTGCTCCGGTGTAAGCCCGGCTAGGCGTTGGGGGCCTCCGGCGACCTAAGGGGCAAGGCCCCCTAGGTATATCGTTCTGCTTCGCGTTGTTAGGGGGTAGGATTTTGGGTGGTGATCCAGCGGCGATACCAGGCCCAGACCAGGCAGGTCAGAGGCAGGGCGATGATCAGGCCGAGCATGCCCAGGAGTTTGCCCCAGATGGACAGGGACAAGAGGATGACCGCCGGTGAAAGGCCGAGTCGCTTGCCCATGAT
>JAHJKV010000048.1 GCA_018822065.1 Pseudomonadota bacterium | reverse complement strand
TGGACAATTTTGTGCTGTTCGTGGACCATTCCGGTTCCATGGCTATGACCAAAGACGGTGCCAAGAAGATTGACACCGCCAAGACTCTCGTGCGTGCTATGAACCAGGTCATTCCCGAACTCGGCTACACTTCCGCTCTGTACACCTTTGCTCCGGTGGCCAGCTATTCGGCCCCTGCTGTCTATAGCACCGCCGCCATTGATTCCGCCATCGGCGGCATTGATTCAGGTGTCGACATCTTTGGTCGGCGCCCCCCCATGGGCAACGGCATCATCGATCTGGACTCCGTGCTCAGCGGCATGAACGGCAAGACCGCCGTGATCATGTTCACTGACGGCGCGTCCAACACTGGCACCGACCCTGTGGCTCAGGCCCAAGCCGTCTACGCCAAGTACGGCGGAAAGGTGTGCTTCCATGTCGTTTCCCTGGCCGATACCGCTGCCGGTCAGAAGATCATCGACGAAATCCGTGCCATGAACAACTGCACCGTTTCCGCCGACGCCGCCACCCTGCTGGCCGACAAGGCCGCCCTGGACAAGTTTGTTGAAGATGTCTTCTGGGGTGAAAAGATGGAAGAGGCCGCCGTGCCTGAGTCCATCGTCGTCCGTCTGAACTTCGACTTCGACAAGTACGACATCAAGGACGTTGAAGTGCCGAAGCTGGAGCAGGCGCTGATGATGATGAAGGAACGTCCGGGCAACACCTTCGTCCTCGAAGGCTGGACCGACTCCGTTGGTGCCGACGCGTACAACATGGGCCTGTCCCAGCGTCGTGCTGACACGGTCAAGAGCTGGCTGGTAGGCAACGGCATGGATGACGCCCGTCTGCAGTCCATGGGCAAGGGTAAGTCCTTCAAGTATGACAACGCAACCAGTGATGGCCGCTTCCAGAACCGCCGTGTTGAAATCCTGATCAAGTAACATTGCAGTCCGAGTGAAAGGCTGATAATTAGTAGGGTCCGGGGGGAATTCCCCCCCGGACCTTTACTTCTGGACCAAGATGAGCAGGTGAAATACAATGCGAATCGTCCCGTACATGGCTTTGTTGGCGGCTTTTGCCCTATGGATAACCCTGCCTGCGTTTGCTGCGGATGCGAGCGGAACCCAAGAAGTTCGCGTGTCTACCTCCGTCACTCCGGAGTCCTCTTCCCAAACGCCCAAGGATGAGGCGAAGAACGAGCAGGAACTCAAGCTGTATTCCGACTTTGTCCGCTTTTCCGACTCCTGGATGCAGCGACTCAATAGCAGCAACTCCGAAGGGCGCAGCAAAATGGTTGTTGTCCAGGAGAACGGAAAGTACAAGGCCCGCTATCATCTTCTGGAAAAAAAGAGCTCCGTGGTTCGCGAGTCCCCGACCCGGCCAGGACAGTATACCGGAATACTCCGGTACCATGATGTCGTTTATGAAGCCGAGGGCGACACCGAAACTGCCACCAAGAACGGTCCGTTTTCTCCTGTCGCGGGTTCCGCCCATGCTGTCTCCGAGATTTTTCAGTTCATGAATGGAGGATGGCGCTAGCTTTTTTCTCTTCAGGTCTCTCGCACCTACGAAAGTGGGGGCCAGGAGAGCCTGGCGCTGCTCAATGAAACCAAAAGAGCCCGACACAGGTCGGGCTCTTTTGGTTTGCAAGGAAAAAATCCCTATTCTTCGACTTTTGCCTTGATAGCAGCCGCGACGGTCTTACCGAGTTCGTAGCACTGGGCAAAGGCGTCATGGTCGGGAACAAACTTGTTTTTCACCGGGGGGCCGACCACTTCGAAGCTCATGTCCTCCAGCCACTGGTTGAGTATCTTCACGCATTCACCGCTCCAGCCAAAGGAGCCGAAGGAAGCTCCGATCTTGCCCTGAGGCCGCAGTCCCTTCATGTAGGTGAGCATGTCGGCCATGAGCGGCAGGATGCCGTTGTTGTGGGTGGGCGAGCCAACCAGTACTGCGGCGGCGTCAAAAACTTCGGTCATCACCCGGGAATGATGGTTGGCCTTCATGGACATGATCTTGACCGAGATGCCTTCGTCTGCCAGTCCGCTGGCAATGGCGCTGGCCATCTTCTCCGTGGATTTCCACATGGTGTCATACACCAGCACGGCTTTTTTCTTGGGCTTCTGCTGGGCGTACTCCAGATATTTGTCGAGGGCGAAGCCGACATCGTCACCGCGGAACATGAGGCCGTGATCGGGCAGCAGGTACTGGATGTCCAGGTTCATTGAGGTCAGGGCGTCGAGGGTTTTGAGGACCACAGGCGAATAAGGCAGTACGATGTTCGCGTAATATTCCTTCATGCTGTGCTCAAGCACGTAGCGGTCGTACTCGTCGGCCCAACGCTCGGAGGAGGCGATGTTTTGTCCGAAGGCATCGTTGCAAAATGCCACCTTGGCTTCGGGGATATAGGTGAGCATGGAATCCGGCCAGTGCAGCATGCGTGTCTCGATGAAATGGAGTGTGTGCTTGCCTATGGTGACTTCGCTGCCAGTGGGGACCACCTCGATAGGCCAATCCTTGGCATTAAAGTGACCGTGCATAGCCTTTTCGCCCATGGGCGAGGTGTAGATCCGTTCCGGCTTGTATTTCTCGACTACATCCGGAAGGCACCCGGCATGGTCAAGCTCCAGATGGTTGACCACAAGATAGTCGATTCCACGGCCATTGAGCACCTGGTCCACATTGCACATCATCTGACTGCGCAGATGCGGCATGACGGTGTCGACCAGGGTGACTTTTTCGTCCAGGATCAGGAAGTTGTTGTAGGTTGTGCCAAGAGGGGAAAGGGAATAGCCATGAAAATTCCGGCTGCTCCAGTCTACCGCTCCGACCCAATATATGTCGTCAGTGATTTTGTGGGGGTTCATGTTTGCTCCAGAAACAAGGAAGAAGGTATTCGGATTTCGGGGTCAGACTAGTCTTCGGGGGAGAAGCTGTCTTTGGGCGCGCCGCAAATAGGGCAACTCCAGTCGTCTGGGATGTCTTCAAAGGCGGTGCCAGGGGCCACGCCAGACTCAGGATCGCCAAGGGCAGGATCATACACCCAGCCGCAGACATCGCATACGTATTTCATAAGTATCACTCCTGTTTTTTGAGGTGTATTAGGATAAAGCGGGCTCTGTCAACGCAGGGACGGCCCTTGAGGCCGTCCCGTTTATCAGTTTGGTTTCGAGGCCCGAGGCTTGGGCTGGTTATTTTCCAAGCCAGAGGCCATGCAGGTTGCAATATTCGCGGGCGGACACTTCGCCAGTGACGTTGCACAGGCAGAATTCCGCCTCAGGAGCATCACCTGGGTTGAGCTTCTTGAAGTAGGAGCGCCCGTCAACAATGAGTTCGATCCATTCGATATAGTGCTTGGCTTCCATGGGATGCGGCACATCGCCGACCTTGACCTTGATGGAGCCGTCATTCTTCTCGATGACCGGGACATGTTTTTCACGGGCGGCGTCCACGGTGTTCTCGGCCTGAAGCGTCATGTCTTCGCCACAGCAGACCAGGTCACCACCGCCTTCGTGGAGTACGAAAACGATATTGCCGCATACATTGCATTTGTAAATTTCACCGTTCTTGACAGCCATGAGGTACCTCCAAACGTTACCAGTTGTTGTCTTTTACTTCAAAATGAGCCTGAGGATGATCGCAGGCGGGGCAGGTGTCCGGAGCAGCTGCCCCTTCATGATTGTACCCGCAGTTCTGGCAGCGCCAAGTAACGGTGGCAGCCTTTTTGAAGACTGTGTCGTTCTTGATGTTCGCGATCAAGGCCAGGTAGCGCTCTTCGTGATATTTTTCAGCACGGGCGATGGAGAGCATGGTCGCGGCGATCTTGGGGAACCCTTCGGCCTCGGCAATCTTGGCGAAGCCTGGGTACATTTCGGTGTACTCGTGGTGTTCCCCTCCGGCGGCAGCCTGCAGGTTCTCAAGGGTCGTTCCGATGGTCCCGGCAGGAAAGGCGGCCAAGATCTCGACATCGCCACCCTCAAGGAGTTTGAAGAGCCGCTTGGCATGTTCTTTTTCGTGGTTTGCCGTTTCTTCAAAGATCTTGGAGATCTGGACGTATCCTTCCTTTTTGGCGACGGAAGCGGCGTAGGTGTAGCGGTTGCGGGCCTGGGATTCGCCAGCAAAGGCGGTCAGGATGTTTTTTTCGGTCTGGGTTCCTTTCAAAGACATAGCTAACCCTCCTAGGGCGACTTGGCGTTAAACTATACTATACTAAACATAGCACGGATGAGGCGCTGGGGGAACTGCTTTGTTGAAACGATGATGGTTAGTGATTCACAGCAGCACAGCTAGGGCAGATGCCGACAAATTCGACGCTGCAGCCCGTCAGCTCATACCCCATGGTGCTACCAGGAGATAGAGACGGGATGACGACATCTTCATGGACATCTTCAACCTTGCCGCAATGCTCGCAGCGAATATGTGGATGCGGATTGGGGTTGGCGTCAAATCGTTTCTGCGAACCTGCCGGGCCTACTTTGATGGCCAAGCCCTGCGAGCAGAGAAACTCCAGATTGCGGTATACTGTTCCAAGGCTGATGCGGGGAATGATCGTCCTGACCATGTCATACACCTCGTCTGCGGTTGGGTGCGAGGTGACTTTCATCAGTTCTTCAAGGATAACTTTTCGTTGCTTGGAAAGCCTATATTTTGGGGGCGTCATTTTTATTCCTCCACCTTTTATGATAATAATTACTGTTAACTCTTCGGGGTTGATATGTCAAGAACATTACAGAGGGTATAATAAAAAAGACCCCGACTGCAAAGCCGGGGTCTTTTTTGTATTTGTTTTCGGATGTTTACTTGAATTTCGAGACCAGTTGGGAAAGCTGGCCTGCCATTCCGGCAACTTCGCGAATTCGACCATTGGCTTCCTGAATACCTCGGGAGACTTCCTGAGAGAGGTCATTGATCTGGTTGACGTTGACATTGATCTCGTCCGAGGTTGCAGATTGCTCTTCTGCGGCGGTGGCAATGTTGCGCACCATATCCGCTATCAGATTGGCCTGACTAACAACTTCATCCAAAACGCCGCCGGCTTCAGCAGCCATTTCGGAGGTGTTTTCAACACGTCCTCGGGTGGTGTCCATCTCCTTGACCACGTTACGTGTGGATTCCTGGATAAGACTGATCGCGCCTTCCACTTCCTTGGTGGCGTCCATGGTCTTTTCGGCCAATTTGCGGACTTCATCCGCGACAACCGCAAAGCCTCGTCCTGCCTCGCCAGCGCGGGCGGCCTCGATGGCTGCGTTCAGGGCGAGCAGGTTGGTCTGGTCGGCGATGTCATTGATGACCGCCATGACCTGTCCGATGTTCTGGGCTCTGGTGGTGAGTTCGTTCAGGGTGGTGGCCAGTTCCTCGGTGGTCTGAGAAACGATTCGAATCTCCGAGACAGTGTTTTGCACCACGCCGCCGCCGCGTTTGGCCACCTGATTGGCTCGATCAGAGGCCTCAGCGGTCTCTGAGGCGTTCTTGGCCACCTCAAGCACAGTGGCGTTCATCTCTTCCATGGCAGTTGCGACCCGACCTGTCTGGTCGGCGGTGGAGTCCACGCCGTTGGTCAGAGCATCCATCTGACGCAGGAGTTCATCGGAGGCGGATTCGAGCTCCATGGCCACCTGGGTGACTTCGTTGGCTACATCCAACAGCGATTCGCGCTGGGCTTCAATGTCCTTGCGGTCGCGCTCTTCCTGGGTCAGGTCGATGAGCACGCAGATGGCCCCGACGACTTTGCCGTCAGCGCCGGTCAGCGGGGATATCTCGAAGTGCAGAGGGAAGACGACGCCATCACTGCGCACATAGCTCATATTGCCCGAAGCGGGCTCGCTCGTGTCAATGACTTCTCTCGTTTTGGCCATGCCTTCTTTACCATAGAGCACCATGGAGACGCTCTTGCCGATGATCTCGTCCTCATCCTTGCCGATGATGGCTCGCAAGGGGGCGTTGATGAATTCCATATGTTCGGTCTTGTCTGCAACGAACATTGGCACGATGATACCGTTCAAGACGCTCTTGTTGTACTGGAGCTGGTCCTTGATCTGGGAGACCATGTTGCTCAGGTCTGCGCCCAGTCTGCCGAGTTCATCGGAACCGGAAACGGCGAAGTCGGCATCCAGGTTGCCGTGGATGACATCCTCGGCAGCCGTGGCGATAACCTGAATTTTCCGTACCACGGCGTTGCGCATGAAGAAGATGAGCGAGGTCAACAGGCCCACAAGGCCGACAACCGAGATTGCCAAGCCGAACATCTGACCGGAGCGCAGAGCGCTGAACTGCCGGTTCACATCCTGGTTCATGACCATGGCACCGAGAATGGCGCGGCTTTTGCCATGACAGTGGTAACAGGCGGGGCCGTTTTCAATGGATTTGACCTGAACGAAATGGTTCGAACCGTCGAGGCTCAGCAGATCACCGTGATTGACAGTGCTTGCGAGTCCCGCATCGACAATGCTTTTGAGTTCTTCGGAGTTGGTCGTTGAGGCAAAGGATTGCCTGGCGTGACTATGCGTCGTGGAGTAGGTG
>JAHJKV010000500.1 GCA_018822065.1 Pseudomonadota bacterium | reverse complement strand
CCGCCTATCTCGCCTCCCTGACGGATGCCCTGCTGGAGAAGCTGGCCCTCTACAAACGCGGCATCAGCGACCCCCTCACCGGCCTTTCAATTCGCGACCATTTCGAGGAGGAGCTGAGCCGCGAGATCGAGCTCATCCAAAGCTGCCTCTTGCCCGGCGGCGATGCCGAGGTGCCTGCCGTGCCCGGTTCGGTCGGGCTGATCATCCTCGACCTGGACAAGCTGCAGTGGATCAACGAGAGTTTCGGCTATGCTCTGGGTGACGAGATCGCGGTGGAGGTGGGCCGGGTCATCCGCCGCGCCTGCCCGGAACACATGCCCGCCGCCCGTCTCGGCCACGACTCTTTTGGCGTGCTCATCCCCGACGCCGGTGGGTCCATGTGCTTCCAGGTGGCCGAGGAGATACGCAACCGCATTGCCAAACTTTCCTTCGAGGATTCCGTGACCGGCACCACCATCCGGCTCACCGCCAGCCTGGGACACGCCTGCTATCCCCAGAACATGTATGGCCCTGAATTGCGGCGCAGTCCGAGCGAGCAGGCCCGCATCCTGATGCGCAAGGGGGCCAAGGCCGTGGTCACCGCCAAGGTGCATGGCCGCGACCGGGTCTTTGCCTATGGCGACATCCTCCAGAAGGGCGGCACGGTCATCGAGACCCTGCCCATGAACCGGCTGGCCCTGAACCTCGGCACCGGCGTGGGTGCGCGCGTGGGCCAGCGATTCCTGATCCGCACCCCCAGACCCACGCGGGAGGTCCAGGCCATGCTCACCGAGGACGAGCGCCTCACGGGCCAGTATCCGTCCATGTACAAGGGCGAGGTGGTCCTGGTGGAGGTGCAACAGGACATGGCCTTTGCCGAACTGCTCCATCTGGGCGACCCGGCCTGGCCTGCCAACCCCGGCGACCAACTGGAACTGATCAGCGAAAACGAATCCCTCTTCGAGGCGGATTCCTGCACCGCACCAGGACAAAAAGACATGGTTACAGGGCTTTACACCTATCGCGATTTCATCACTCGCTTCACCAAGGAGCGCGGCACCCACGACCGTTTCTGCCTGACCATCCTCAAGGTCATGGACACCCCCAAGGAGCGGCGCGGCAACTTCCAGAAATTCATGGACGCCCAGACCCGGCGCGTGGCCGAGTTGGTGGAACAGCGCCTGGGCAAAGAGGCCATGGGCGGCAATTTCGGCCTAGGCGGGCTCATCTATTACCTGCCAGAGCGCACCGGCCCCGAGGTGGGGGCTCTGATGCAGGAGGTGGTGGAGCAGGCCGCGTCCCGGCTCAAGATCGACCTGGCTGCCGGCGCTGCTGCCTATCCGAACATGACTTTCACCCGAGACGACATGATCGACAACGTGCGCAAGGCCCTGGACCATGCCATGCTCCTGGACCCCCCCCGCAGCGCGGTGTTCGACTCCATTTCCTTGAATGTGGCCGCAGACCGGCTCTACATGGAAGGGGACATCTACAACGCCATCGAGGAGTTCAAGCTCTCGCTTTTGGCCGACGAGACCAACGGCCTGGCCCGGAACTCCCTGGGCATCTGCTATGCCCAGCTCGGACGGTTGGAACAGGCCCGCCATCAGTTCGAGCAGGTGATTCTGCACGAGCCCGAAGACTTGATGGCCCATTTCAATCTGGGCTGGACCAGTCAGTTACTCGGCGACACGGGCATGGCCCGGACCGCCTATGAACACTGCCTCAAGCTCGACCCGGTGCATGTGTTCACCCTGGTTCGGCTGGCCCGGCTGGTGGAAAAGGAAGGGGATCTGGTGCAGGCCGAGAAGCTCTTCAACGAGGCGGCCCAGTTGCCGGGCGGCGAGCCCCTGGCCATGCGCCATCTCTCCCGCCTGGCCGTGTTGCGCAACGACTTTGACGGTGCCCGCGAGTGTCTGCATCTGGCCCTGCAGGCCAACCACAACGACGCCTATTCCCTGCACCTGCTGGCCAAGCTCTACCTCGACCAGGGCGAAGACCCCCAGATCGCCGAAGTCCTGGCCCGCCAAGCCGCAGCCCTGGCCCCGACCAGGGACGAATACTGGGATCTGCTGGTGAGGGCATTGGAAGAACAGGACAAGTTTGATGAGGCGGAGAAGGCGGCGGGAAGGAAGATGACGGGGTAGGGGGTGGTCAGGGTATACGTCTGCCCCTGGCCTTCTGAGATCGCAAGGAGGGAATAATGGTTGGTATCGGTCTTCCAGAATTGCTTGTAATGTGTTTTGTCCTTGTCGTGACGCTCATCATCCCGATCTGGACAGCCAATGTGGCCAAGGGCAAAGGCCGGAACTGGGTTGTCTGGTTTGTCTTAGGTTTCCTTTTAAACATCGTTGGCCTGATCATCGCCTATGTCCTCCCTGTGCAGGCCGGTGGGGACTACATGAAATGCAGCCAATGCGCCGAACCTGTCCGGCGGGAAGCAAAGGTCTGCAAACACTGCGGGGCTGATCTGCTGAAACGCGCCTGAGGTGGGCCTCCTCCTCAGCTCACACCCTTCTCCACCAAAAACCGCCCCAGCTCCTTGTCGGTTTCCATGATGTGCTCCCGCAGCCAGTCCGCGATGTATTTGAACACCTTTGCAGGGTCCAAAGTGAGGTTGCGGACAGTGGTTAGGGCGTTGTCGGCGGTTGCGACGTAGACCATGAAATCATTGTGTTTCATGATATGCGCCTCGGCCTCCGGGTAGTGGTAGTGCTTCATGAACATCTCTTCGGTGGCGAAGTGGTGCATGGCGTATGCGCGCATGTCGTCCACAAGTTCCGGCAGCGCTTCCTGTTCCCGCATGTCCTGGATGGCGAAGAACGCCGTGTTGAGCATCTCGACGAGCCGTTTGTGTTCGTCGTCGATCTTCTTGACTCCAACGGAATAGTCTTCGTGCCATTTAAAGAGTGGCATGTGGTCCTCCTGATGTGGAGTGGGTCCTGTCAGCTTGCGGCGAAGGCCGTCTCTAGCATTGTAACCGCCTGTTCCTGCACCAACTTCAGGTGCTCCGGCCCCTTGAAGCTCTCGGCGTATATCTTGTAGATGGCCTCGGTGCCTGAGGGGCGGGCCGCGAACCAGCAGTCGCCCGCGTCCACGTAGATGCCGCCGATGGAGGCCTCGAAGGTCGGGTCCGTGGTGCGGATGGACTCGATATTCTTCCCGGCCAAGTCTGTGGCCGTGATGGAGGCGGGGGTAAGACTCGCGAAGGCTTTTTTTTGTTCATCCGCGATGGGCGCGTCTTTGCGCTGGTAGGCTGGCCGGCCATATTTTTTCGTCAGGTCGTCGTAGAGGTCGCCGATGTCCCGGCCCGTGGTTGCGGTCATCTCTGCGGCCAGCAGGTTCAGGATGATGCCGTCCTTGTCCGTGGACCAGACCGTGCCGTCGAGCCGCAGGAAGCTCGCGCCCGCGCTTTCCTCGCAGCCCATGCCGAAGCTCCCGTCAAGCAATCCGTCCACAAACCACTTGAAGCCCACCGGGGTCTTGGCCACCTGGCGACCATGCCCCTCGGCCACGCGCTGGAGCATCTTGCTGGTCACCAGGGTCATGCCGATCCGGGCGTCCCGCTTCCAGTCGCTCCGGGTGGCGAGGAGGTAGTCTGCCACCACAGAGAGGTAGTGGTTGGGGTTCATCAGCCCGGCCTTGCGGGTCACGATGCCGTGGCGGTCAAAATCTGGGTCATTGCCAAAGGCCACGTCAAACTGGTCTTTCAGGCCGACCAGGGAGGCCATGGCAAAGGGCGAAGAGCAGTCCATGCGGATTTTCAGGTCATGGTCCAGGGTCATGAACGAGAAGGTCGGGTCCACAGCGGGGTTCACCACGTCAAGGTTCAGGCCATATCTCTCGGCAATGGGTTCCCAATAGGCCACGCCCGCGCCGCCCATGGGGTCCGCCCCGATGTGTATGGACACCTGTCTAACAGTGTCCAGTTTGATAATGTTTTTGAGATCAGAGACATAGGGCGTGATAAAATCGTGCTTGTGGACATTTTCCAGAGCCATCGCCCGGGAAAAGGGGATGCGGGAGACCCCGCGAAGGTCATTTTTGATCAACTCGTTGGCCCGGTTCTGGATGGCCGTGGTGGTCCCGGCCGGGGCCGGGCCGCCCGAGGGCGGGTTGTACTTGAACCCGCCGTCCGTGGGCGGGTTGTGCGAGGGCGTGACCACAACCCCGTCGGCCGTGCCCTTGGTGCTTGCGCGGTTGTGGCAGAGGATGGCGTGGGAGATGACCGGGGTGGGCGTGTAGCCCCCTCCCTGTTGCAGCACCAGGTGCGTCCCGGCGGCGGCGAACACCTCCACGGCCGCGCGCATGGCCGGTTCGGACAGGGCGTGGGTGTCCATGCCCAGAAACAGCGGGCCGTGGATGCCCGCCTGGGCGCGGTGCTCCACGATGGCCTGGGCCATGGCCACGATATGCGCCTCGTTGAAGCTGCCGTCCAGGGACTTGCCCCGGTGGCCCGAGGTGCCGAAGCTGACGCGCTGTTTGGGGTCGGCCGGGTCGGGCGTGCGGGCGTAGAAGGCCTGGACCAGGGCGTCCAGGTCGGGCAGGGCGGACGCGGGCGCGGGCTGCCCGGGTTGGGCGGTCTGCGGACGGGTTGGGTTCATGGACTAATGTTGCAGGATATTCAACCCATATTGCATGTCCTTTCGATGTGTTTATCCATGCGGTGCCAGGTCTTTTTAAAGATGGATAATTTTTAAGCAAATGTCCTTTTGGAACAACTAGTAGTTTCTTCATATCGATACCTCTCCTGTTTTTAAATTCAGGTTCTCTGTCGATTAGAACTCCCCAGTTGTCGCATCCAAATACTATTGCGGGGCACTTTGGAATT
>JAHJKV010000499.1 GCA_018822065.1 Pseudomonadota bacterium | reverse complement strand
ATTGATGTCGAAATAGGGACACAACACCGGGTTGGTGGCGGAGATGACGTCCTCGGCCACCCGTTTGGTTCGGCACATTTCGCAATTGATGAAGACGTCGCGGTGGGAGTCATCGAGCTCGTAGCGGTTGATCACCGGGGTCATGCGGTTGTCCGAGGCGTTGACTTCAAGCAGGTTGAAACGGGTGAGGCCGAACTGGTGTTCAAAGACATATTCCAGTTGGCGATGCACTTCCGATTTATCGTAGACGCCTTGCAGGTCGTGGCCAAAGACGGTCAGTCCGGCCAGCTGCTCCAGATAGCGAGAGACGTCGTCCAGACCGGGGCGGCGTCCACCTGAGGTGCGCAGCACTTCTTCCAGCAAGTTGCCCACCTGGCTCAGGAAGGTACTCCACAGGCGCATCATGGTGTTTACGACATGGCGCATCTCCATGAGTTCGTCGCCCTGGCGAAGCTTGTACACCGGGCAGCCCGAGCAGGTCTTGTACTTGTTGAGGAAAATACAACTGTTGCGCCATTTGGGGGAAATGGCCTCATCTCCGGTCTCCAGGTAGCAGACCCGTGTCGGGTCCTGGTAGACCGGGCATTCCTTGTTGGGGCAATGCAATATATCCAGGCAGTGCATGGAGTCGGATTCGAAACGCTCGGCAAAGTCGCTGGCGTGGGAGGCGATGATGACCTTCTTCATGCGCGAGAAGAAATCGCGGATGCGCTTGACGTTCAGGTAGAGCGCGGTCCACAGGAGCAGGGAGCCGCCGATGGCCATCCAGATCAGCAGGTTCACGTTCCAGTTTGACGCAGTCATGATCTCCGTGCCGTCGTAGAAGAGGACCAGTTCGCCTATGTGTTCACCATCAAAGTTGGAGAAAGGAATGGTACGGATGAAGAAGTGTCCGATACGGTCGGGGGCGAGTCCTGTCTTGTCGAGCTGTTCGCCGTAGCGATCCATGTCCGTCAACCCGAATTGCCCGACCACAAGATAGTCGCCGCTTCCGTCGGAGATGGTATTTTGATCCAGAATGTTGAGATAGGTCACGTCCAGCAGGAGGCCCAGCCCGTAATGGGCGGGAACGCTCATCTGTCGGAACATATCCGCGATAGTGGCGGTGGCTTCAACAGTGCCGACCAGGAGATTATCTTGCAGGACGGGGACAGTGGCCGAGAGCGTCGGACCGTCCGGCAGGACCTGGTAGCCGGTCAGGCTTTTGACCTCCTGTTCGGTTTCCTGAATCATGTCGAAGCTCTGGCGACGTTCATCGCCCAGGGCCTGTAGGCTCCAGGTGTTCAGCAGCGGCACCGTATTGATGCCAAAAAATTGCAGGTGTGGTGCCGGATGCCCGGTGATCAGACGGACCCTGTCGGAGATCGGAAGCGTTGCCTGCTGCAGGGCGGTCAGATCTTTCTGGCCCATGGCGTTGATGACGTTGTCCATGGCCGCCATGTTCGCAGCCGCATCCAGGAGGCTTGCCTGGAGAGAGAGGGTGTTGCGGTCCAGTTGGTGGGCAAAGGAGTCAAGCCGCCCATTTACGGAGTCCTCGGCGCTTTGCGTCAGCGTGTAGGTGACCAGAACAAGGGTTGTGACCACGCCCAAAAGAAGCAGGAAGCCAGTGGTATAGACGAACCTGGCGCGTAGGCTCCACTTATTGGGATTGACGATTCTTGCCAGTCGAAGGCCGAGTGCGGAAACGTGTTTGTCCTGTCGTGCCTTTCGTGGAGCGCGAGGTTCTGTCTTTCCAGAAGAAGATTCGTTTCCCGGGGTGTTGTCAGGAACTTCCGTTTTCGAAGTATCACCGGAGTCAAGCATTGTCATGTGGGCCTTCCTGGTCAGGGTGGGGTCCTAGGCCATGTGCTTCCCCGTCATTGTTGGAAACTTGGGCCTGTTTCTATCTATTTCTCAAGTCAACTACGCTATTATAATAACAATGGGAATACCTTGTCCGGTACTTCTCAAATTCTCAAAGAGCTTCCGGGCCGGAGATAACGGGAGCCGCACAACTCCTGGCGATGTTTTTGAGCATTCCCCGGAAGATCGGCGCATGGAAAGGGTAGACCGAATACCAATAGATCAGTCCGGGCAGCCCCTTGGGCCGGAAGTAGGCCTTGAGCTGGAGTTCGGTTTCGCCTGGGTTGATTTCATTGATGTCGAACTGCAAGAGCGCCTGTCCCCAGACCTGCATTTCAGCAACGAGCTGCAACTGTTCGGGCGCATTGACTGTGAGGACACGCCAGAAGTCGAGGGCGTCGCCCACGCGGATATTGTTCTTGTCGCGCCGGCCGCGAGAAAGTCCCACGCCCCCGACGAGCTTGTCAAGGGTCCCTCGCATCTTCCAGAGGAAGTTGCCGTAATACCACCCCTGCTCACCGCCCAGGCGCTTGATGCGGTCCCAGACGGTATCGGGGTCGGTCTTGAGGGTGATCCGGTATTGGGCTCGGTAGACTCCCTCTCGGGCATAGTCGGCATCTCCTTTCTGAACCCATTCAGGAGCGTTGCAAGTGCCTGAGTCAAAGCAGCTGCTCTCCACGTTGCCCTGGCCTTCGGACTGGCGGGCCTTGAAGATCGCCTCTTCGGGGCTGATCAGCTTCTGGGGGATGACCTCGCGCAGGTAGTCTTCCTGGCAGATCATTTCGCCGAGCAGGCTCTCGATCATGACCCGGGAGACGGAGTAGGGGATGGGTGTGATCAGGCTCACCCAATAGGCGCTTATCCTCGGCATGATGAAGGGAAGGGGAATGAAGGTTCGCCGTCTGAGCCCCACGGTCTTGGCATAGAGCTGAAAGAGGTCCGCGTAGGTCATGATCTCGGGGCTGCCGATGTCATAGTCCCTGCCAATGGTTTCTCCCTGTTCAAGGCATCCCAGCAGATAGACGAGCACGTTGCGGATGCTGATGGGCTGGCAACGGGAGTTCATCCAGCGGGGGGCGAGCATGAGTGGGTGGCGGTCCGCCATGTAGGAAATCATTTCAAAGGCAGCAGACCCGGAGCCGATGATCAGTCCGGCCCGGAGGGTGGTCACCGGGACCTTGGCAAAGGAGAGGATGCGCGCGATTTCCTGGCGACAGAGGATTTCGCGGCTCATCTCTTCCCCGTGGCCGCCGAGGCTGCCGAGATAGATGATTCGTTCCAGACCCGGCACCGCCGAGGTGGCCTGGACCATGTTGTAGGCGCCATCCCGGTCGTGAGCTCCATAGTCACGGGCCGTGACCGCTACCGAATGAACCAGATAGAAGATCACCCCGCACCCGCTGGCCGCTTTGATGAGCGACTGGATGTCGTGGATGTCGACTTCTGCGATCTGCAGATTGGGGTGTTCGGCCCAGGGGCGGGCGCGAATTTTTTCAGCTGACCGACCTCCGACGCGCACGGTATACCCGGATGAGAGCAGGAGCGGCACGAGCCTGCCGCCCACGTAGCCGGTGCCCCCAAGCACGAGGATTGGCTTGGTAGTCACTCCGCAGCCTCGGGCAGGTCCTCGACCCCGAGACAGGCGTTCTCGGTTTCACACATCAAGGTCAGGTTGCCGCCCTTTTCCCTTGAGGTGTTCAAGGCAAAGGTGGCCCGCTCGATCACGCTCTCCGGAGTGTCGTTGGCATGAACGGATGTGACGCCGATGGAAATAGTGGTCGTGAACTCTGCGTCCTTGAAGGATTCCTCCACCGCGATCCGGTGCCGTTCCCCGGCCTGAAAGGCCTGGGCGAGATTGGTGTCGGGCAGGATGATCATGAACTGGTTGCCGCTCCAGCGGATGAGAATGTCAGGGGTACGAACGATCTTGAGGATCAGGCTCGCGGTTTCACTGATGAGTTCGTTGCCCCGCTGGTAGCCGCGATTTTCGATGATTTCCATGCAACCGTCGATTTCAAACAGGGCCAGGGCCAGGTTGTTCTTATTGCGTGTGGCCCGTTGGACTTCTCGGTTGAACAGTTCGTTGAATTTTTGGCGGATGTAAGCGTTTGTCAGGGAGTCCTTCACGGACTGGTTGTCCAGTTCGCGCCTCAGCGCCAAGACATCGTTGGCCAGCTGTTCGATCAGATTGTAGCAAAAAGATGGGTCTTCGTGCAGTCGTCGGACAAAGAGGTCGTTGTCGATGGAGATGAGCTGCACGTCTTCCTGGGCCACATAGCT
>JAHJKV010000498.1 GCA_018822065.1 Pseudomonadota bacterium | reverse complement strand
GCTCGTGGCTGAACGGCTGGTCGATGTTCCGTCTATGGGCGGGTTCATCCTGCGCCTGGTGAACAGTCCCTGTTACGGGCTGGTCATGCCGGTGGAGAGCCTGCCGCGGGCCGTGGCCCTGGCCGGGTTTAACGAAGTTTCCGCTGTGGCCCTGGCTGCAGCTGTCGCACGAGGCTATCGTGGGACCGGAAGCGTGCACCGCGACGATCCCCTGCATTGGCGACGGAGCATGTCCCGTGGCGTGTATGCCAGACGTCTGGCCATGGCTGCCGGGCTGCCCGGAGAGTGGTTCTTCACGGCGGGCATGTTGGCCGATATCGGAGCGCTAGTGGCCGGGCGGACCGTTCCCGATGCCCTGGATCGGTCCCGCCAACTGGTGCGGCGCTCAAAGCTTGCCAGTCCTGAGGCCGAGACAGTTGTCCTGGGCGCGCCCATTTCGGAGTTCAGCGCCAGACTGCTGGCCCGCTGGGAGGCTCCTAAGCGGCTTGTCGAGATGGTCCGGCACTGCGAGACACCGGCGATCACGGGGTACGATCCGGTGGTCTGTGTGCTACATATTGCCGGGATACTGGCGGATGTTTCTTGCTTCGGGTTGCCCGACACTGGGCCAGTGGGGCGGCTTGATCCTGCCGCGATCCATGCCCTGGGCCTGCGGGTCGCCGATCTGCAGGTGGACCGGCTTGAGGTGGTCCGTGAAGCAGACGCCCTGGTGCGTTCCTTCCTGGCGCGTTGACCGGATATTTAAATGAAAGCAAAGACCGCCGCTCCCGAAAAGGGGGCGGCGGTCTTGTGTATTCTGTTGTGGCGATATTATTCGAACATCTTGCCCACGCCTTCCAGCGCACCGCCGACCACGTCTCCCGCACCGTCGGTCACGCCCCCGACAGCCTTGGCCGCTTCTTCAGCTGCTTTGCCACCGCCTTCCATGACCCACTGGCCACCCTTCATGATGAAGTCGCCGGAAGCGGCAAAAGCATTCTGCATGCTGGCGTAGATGGCAGAGACCAACTCCTCGGCCACCTTGGCCGGGGTGGAGCCGCCTTCCTCCTTGCCGATGTCCTTCAGGTGGATGTCGGGCAGGGGGATGGTCAGGCCTTCGCCGGGCAGGCCGGTCATGTCTGCCGAGACTTTTGCGCCGGATATGACGAGATTTTCAATGATGATCTTCTTGGCCGGGGCGGCTTCGTCTTCGGTGGCCGACGCTGCCTTGCCACCGCCCGTGGTCTCCTCGATGTTCTTGAGCAGCCCGTCGAAGTTGGACTCGGAGAAGTCCTTGAGTTCATAGACGATCCTCGGGGAAACAATGACAACTTCCTTGATCACGATGGTGTCCTTGGTCAGGGAGTCAGTGTCGATGCTGACCCGGACCTGGTCCATGGCAAAGAGGTTGCCGGGTTTGAATCCCCGGTTGACCGGATTACCCACGGTCAGTTCGTTGAGTTCGCCGGACCCGGAGAAGACGCCGATGTTGGCCTCGTTCAGGTGCACATCGGTCAGGGTGACCTTTGGTCCAAACTCGTTGAGTGCGGTTTCTATGATGGAATCGATGGACAGGAACAGGGTGACGATTGCTCCGACAATGAGAAGGAGCACGGCGGCTGTGCCCAGCAAAATGTACTTTTTCATGTAAGACTCCTTGGACGTTCGGGATAGTTATTTTTTGTATCATAGGGCAGGTTTTTTTTTCCTGCAAGGGGGAGAGAGGACGCAGTCTCGTACTGTGAGCCTACCAGGGGAGCAAAGGCTGGGGGGCGAAATGGATGGCCGTGTCCACGCGTTTGCCGGGGAGACCGGTGTCCAGGGAGGGGCCGGGACCGGGACCGGGCCCAGAACCAGGGCCGAGGCTGGGGGTCAGGTCGCAGTCGGAGGCTAGGGAGGGTTCCAGGTCGGCCAGGAGGCGCACGGCCTGGGTCGCGGCCTCGTCCATGAGGGTCTCCAGGCTGGTCGTGCGTTTCTGGCCCGTGACCGGGTGGCAAAAGTGCAGGGGGGCCTGTACCAGGGGCAGATGGCGGCGCAATTGGGGTGCATAGAACAAGGCTCCCAGTTCCCGCAGGGCGCG
>JAHJKV010000497.1 GCA_018822065.1 Pseudomonadota bacterium | reverse complement strand
GTGGAAGGAACCAAAGACCAGGTTGACCTTGACATCCACCACGGGGAACCCAGCCAGCACACCCGTCTTCAGGGCGTCTTCGATGCCCTTGTTGACCGGGTTGATGTATTCCTTGGGAATCACGCCGCCCTTGATCTCGTCGCCAAATTCATAGCCCTTCTCAGGGTTGGGCGCCACCTCGAGCACGACGTGGGCGAACTGGCCGCGACCACCTGACTGCTTGGCGTGCTTTACATCCACCTTGGTGGCTTTGGAGATGGTCTCGCGATAGGCAACCTGGGGAGCGCCGACGTTTGCATTGACGTTGAACTCACGCAGGAGTCGGTCCACGATGATTTCCAGGTGCAACTCACCCATACCGGCAATCAGGGTCTGCCCGGTCTCCTCGTCGCCATGGACGCGGAAAGAGGGGTCTTCCTTGGCCAGCTTGCCCAGGCTCTGGGACAGCAGGTCGCGGTCAGCCTTGGTCTTGGGTTCGATGGCGACTTCGATGACCGGCTCGGGAATATCCAGGGACTCCAGAAGCACCGGGCGTTTCAGTCCAGCAAGGGAGTCGCCAGTATTGACGGTCTTGAGTCCAACGGCGGCAACGATGTCACCGGCGTAGGCCTCTTTTATCTCTTCACGCTTGTTGGCGTGCATCTTGAGCAGGCGACCGATGCGTTCCTTTTTGCCGGAGCGACCGTTGACCAGGGTCTGGCCGGATTCGATCTTGCCGGAGTAGATGCGCAGGAAGGTCAGATGGCCCACAAAGGGGTCGGTCATCAGCTTGAAAGCCAGCGCGGCGGTCTCAAGGTTATCATCGCAGGGACACAGGATTTCCACATCCGGATTATCCGGGTCCACGCCCTTCATGACCACGACGTCCATAGGGCTCGGCATGTAGTCGACAACGGCGTCGAGCAACTGCTGCACACCCTTGTTTTTGAAAGCGGAACCACAAAGCACGGGGCAGATGGTCAGATGCAGGGTGGCCTTGCGAACAGCCTCCATGATATCCTCGGCGCTCAATTCCTGACCGTCGAGATACTTCTCCATCAGGCTCTCGTCCTCTTCGGCGAGGGCTTCAAGCATCTCGAGCCGCATCTCTTCGTACCGTTCCTGATAGTCAGCCGGAATCTCCACGGTGGAGAACTCCATGCCCATGTTTTCAGGCTTGTCGAAAAGATACGCCTTGCCGAGGATCAGATCCACGATGCCCACGAACTCGTCTTCTGCGCCCATGGGCAGATGCAGGGACACGGGCTTGGCACCCAGGCGTTCCTTAAGCATCCGCACGCAACGGAAATAGTCCGCACCGATGCGGTCCATCTTGTTGACAAACGCCATGCGGGGGACCTTATAGCGGTCCGCCTGACGCCAAACGGTTTCAGACTGCGGTTCGACACCGGCAACGGCATCAAAAACAGCGACAGCACCGTCGAGCACCCTGAGCGCGCGCTCCACCTCCATGGTGAAGTCCACGTGGCCGGGAGTGTCGATGATGTTGACGCGATGCTCGCGCCAAAAACAAGTAGTGGCAGCGCTTGTAATGGTGATGCCGCGTTCCTGTTCCTGGACCATCCAGTCCATGGTTGCCTCGCCATCGTGCACTTCGCCGATCTTATGCGAGACACCCGTATAGAACAGAATGCGCTCAGTAGTAGTCGTCTTACCAGCATCAATGTGGGCCATGATGCCAATATTGCGCTGCTTTTCCCTGGGGACCTTCCTGGCCACTATAATCTTCCTTTACTACCAGCGGTAGTGGGCGAAAGCTTTGTTGGCTTCAGCCATCTTGTGCACGTCTTCGCGCTTCTTCACGGCGCCGCCACGATTGTTGTATGCATCCAGGAACTCACCGGTCAGGCGAGCGGTCATGCCCTTCTCGCCGCGATTGCGGGCGAAGGAGATGAGCCAACGGATGGCAAGGGCGAACTGGCGGTCCTGACGGACCTCCATGGGCACCTGATAGGTAGCGCCGCCAACACGACGGGATTTGACTTCCACATGCGGCTTGACGTTGTCAATGGCACGTTCGAAGGCCTTCAGGGGCTCTTCGTTGGTGGTAGAGGCCAGCTTTTCGATCGCCTGATAAAAGGCTTTCTCGGCTACGGATTTCTTGCCGCAGAACATCAGTCGATTGATGAACTTGGTGGCAAGCTTGGAACCGTAGAGCGGATCCGGAGTGACGGCCCTCTTGGGGACGGGTCCTTTGCGAGGCATTCTCGTATGCTCCTTACATTAATAATAGGCGAAAGCTTATTTGGGCCGCTTGGCGCCGTACTTGGAACGGCCCTGGCGACGGTCATCAACACCGGCAGTATCGAGCGTTCCGCGGATGATGTGGTAACGCACACCGGGAAGGTCCTTTACACGGCCGCCACGGATCAGCACAACAGAGTGCTCCTGAAGGTTGTGACCTTCACCCGGAATATAGGCGGTGACCTCGATGCCGTTGGTCAGACGAACACGGGCAACCTTGCGGAGTGCAGAGTTCGGCTTCTTCGGCGTGGTGGTGTACACACGGGTACACACGCCACGACGCTGGGGGCATTCCTGCAGAGCCGGGGTCTTCTTGCGTTTCCCCTGGGCCTTGCGTTCATTGCGGATCAACTGGTTGATCGTGGGCATAAATACTCCTAAACAAATTGGTTCAACGTCTCAGACAAAGAGGCAGGCATTTACGTCAAAAACTGCCAGCTTGTCAAGGCTTGAAGCCGTACTTTGTAGGGCACAATTGACCCTGTTTTGAAACGAAAAAAACTGGAGAGGGAGACCCTCTCCAATTTTTCTTTATTATCAGTCACTTCCAACCGCTACTGCGCAATGAGGAGCGGATCCTCTTCCAGGTCCTCCAGGAACTTGTCCGGACGCTCCGCCTGCTCGGGAACCCGAATACCCGCATCGCAATACGGACGGAAGCCGGTTCCAGCAGGAACGAGACGGCCGACGATGACGTTTTCCTTGAGTCCCTTCAGGTGGTCCGACTTGCCCTTCAAGGATGCCTCTGTAAGCACCTTGGTGGTCTCCTGGAAGCTCGCAGCCGAGATAAAGGAGTCCGTGGACAGAGAAGCCTGGGTGATGCCCAGAACCAGCGTCTGAGCCGTTGCCGCGATGCCGCCTTCGGTCAGGACCTTGTTGTTCTCGTCCATGAAGCGCTGCTTGTCCACCTGCTCGCCGATGAGGAACGTGGTGGTGCCGGGCTCCACGATGGAGACCTTCTTGAGCATCTGACGCACGATGATCTCAATATGTTTGTCGTTGATGTTGACGCCCTGGAACCGGTAAACGTCCTGGATCTCCTCGACGAGATACCGGGCCAGGTGCTTCTCGCCCTTGATCTTCAGGATATCGTGCAGCTCGGGATAGCCTTCGGTGAGCAGGTCGCCTGCCTCCACGAAGTCTGCCTCCTGGGCGGTGATGTGACGGCCCTTGGGAATGAGGTATTCCTTGGCGTCGCCCACTTCGGGGGTGACCACGATCTTGCGCTTGCCCTTGGTTTCCGGGCCGTAGGAGACGATGCCGTCGATTTCGGAGACAACGCCCTGGTCCTTCGGCTTTCTGACCTCGAAGAGCTCGGCAACGCGGGGAAGACCACCGACGATGTCCTTGGTCTTACTGGTCTCGCGCGGCTTGCGGGCGATGGTGTCGCCCTGCTGGAGATGATCGCCGTCCTTGACCATCAGAATGGCGCCCACGGGCATGGGGAACACGGCCGGGGAACTGGTTCCCGGACGCATCACCGGTTCGCCCTTGTCGTCCACGATGGAGACCGAGGGCTTGAAGTTGGTGGTGCGGTATTCCATGATGGTGAAGGTGGCGCGCTGGGTCATTTCGTCCACGCGTTCGGCCACGGTCTTGCCTTCGATGATATCCGTGAACACGACCGTACCGGTCACGTCCGAGAGGAAGGGTTCGTTGAAGGGGTCCCACTTGGCCAGGACCGTGCCCTTCTTGGCATCCTGGTGTTCGGTGACGATGAGTTTCGCGCCGGAGGGCAGAACGTACTTCTCACGCTCTCTTCCCTGGTCGTCCACGATGCCCACCTGACAGCTCTTGCCGAGCACCATCTGCTCGCCTTCAGAGTTGGTGACGGTACGCATGCGGGCAAAGGTGACTCGACCGGTGTGCTGGCATTCGATGGAAGACTGTTCGATTTCCTTGGATGCCGTGCCACCGATGTGGAAGGTGCGCATGGTCAGCTGGGTGCCGGGCTCACCGATGGACTGGGCGGCAATGATGCCGACCGTCTCGCCCACGTTGACCATGTGGCCGCGGGCCAGGTCCCGACCGTAGCAGGCGGCGCAGACGCCGTGCTTGCTACGGCAGGTGAGCGCACTGCGGATGGTCACGGAGTTGACACCGGCCTGGTCCAACACGTCGGCATAGAACTCGTCGATCAAGGAGTTGTGGGGGACCAGTAAATCACCGGTGGCCTCGTCATAGATGTCGAACATGGTCATGCGGCCGAGCACGCGCTCACTGAGACGCTGCTTGATTTCGCCGCCCTTGATGTAGTGACCGATCTCCAGACCGTCCACGGTGCCGCAGTCCACTTCGCCGATGGTCACGTCCTGCACCACATCCACCAGACGACGGGTCAGGTAGCCGGAGTTCGCGGTCTTAAGCGCCGTATCGGCCAGACCCTTGCGTGCGCCGTGAGTGGAGATAAAGTACTGCAGAACCGAGAGGCCTTCACGGAAACTCGCGGTGATCGGCGTTTCGATGATCTCGCCTGAAGGCTTGGCCATCAGACCGCGCATACCAGCGAGCTGGCGCATCTGGTCCTGGTTGCCTCGGGCACCGGAGGTGGCCATCATGTAGATCGGGTTGAAGCTCGAGTTGTGCTCGATGGCACCGGTCACAGGATCAAGCACCTCGTCCACCGAGACCTCTTTCATCATCTCGTTGGAGACATCGTTGGTGGTCTTGGTCCAGACGTCGACGACCTTGTTGTATTTTTCCGTGCGGGTGATGATACCCTCGCGGTACTGGCGTTCGATCTCGTTCACTTCATTGTTGGCGCTCTCGAGCAGATCCTTCTTGATGTCCGGGATCTTCAGGTCCTTGACGCCGATGGTCACACCGGCGCGGGTGGCATATTCGTAACCCAGGTCCTTGAGCTTGTCGCACAGGATGACCGTGGCCTTGGTGCCTGATTCGCGATAGGCGCGGGTCACCAGACGGGCAATGTTCTTCTTGTTCAGGACGCAGTTCACGGCCTCGAAGGGGACCTCACTTGGGATGAGCTCGCCCACGATGACACGGCCAGTGGTGGTCTCCACCAGTTCTTCACCCATGCGCACCCTGATCTCGGCATGCAGGCCGAGCACTCCGGCGTCATGAGCAGCAACAACTTCCCAGGGAGCGCAGAAGGTCATGCCCTTCCCTTTCTGGAAGCTGCGGGCCGTGGTCAGGTAGTATAGTCCGAGGACGATGTCCTGGGAAGGGTTGATGATGGGGCTGCCGTTGGACGGAGACAGAATGTTGTTGGAGCTCATCATGAGCACGCGACATTCGATCTGCGCCTCCACGGAAAGCGGCACGTGCACTGCCATCTGGTCACCGTCAAAGTCCGCGTTGTAGGCGGAACAGACCAGGGGGTGCAGCTGAATGGCCTTGCCCTCGACCAGGAGCGGCTCGAAGGACTGGATGCCGAGCCTGTGCAGGGTCGGGGCGCGGTTGAGCATGATCGGGTATTCGCGGACCACATCTTCCAGGATGTCCCAGACGACCAGGTCTTCACGCTCGACCATCTTCTTGGCGCTCTTGATGGTGGTGGCGATCTCGCGCCGCTCCAGTTCGGAATAGATGAAGGGCTTGAAAAGCTCGAGGGCCATCTTCTTGGGCAGCCCGCACTGGTGGAGCTTCAACTTGGGGCCGACCACGATCACCGAACGGCCGGAATAATCCACACGCTTGCCGAGCAGGTTCTGGCGGAACCGGCCCTGCTTACCCTTGATCATGTCGGAGAGGGACTTCAAGGGGCGGCCATTTGTGCCGGTGATGGCCCGACCGCGCCGTCCGTTGTCGAACAGCGCGTCAACGGCTTCCTGCAACATACGCTTTTCGTTGCGGATGATGATCTCGGGGGCACCGAGTTCCAGCAGCCGTTTCAAGCGGTTGTTGCGGTTGATGACCCGGCGGTAGAGGTCGTTCAGGTCGGAGGTAGCAAAGCGGCCACCGTCCAGGGGAACCAGGGGGCGCAGTTCGGGCGGGATGACCGGAATCACTTCCATGATCATCCACTCGGCCTTGTTTCCGGACTCCAGGAAGGCCTCGACGATCTTCAACCGCTTGGTGAGCTTCTTCTTCTTGGTCTGGCTCTTGGTGGCCATGGACTCTTCGCGCAAGGTAGCGCGCAGCACTTCCAGGTCAATGGCCTGGAGGAGCTTGCGAATGGTTTCCGCGCCCATGCCAACCTCGACGGCGTCTTCGCCGAAGTGGTCGATGACCTGCAGGTATTGGTCTTCACTGACGATCTGCAGCTTCTTCAGCGGCGTCTCACCAGGCTCCAGTACGATGTAGGAATCAAAATAGAGCACCTTTTCCAGGTCCGCCATGGTGATGTCCAGCAGGGTGCCGATCTTGGACGGCAGGGTCTTCAAAAACCAGATGTGGGCCACCGGGGCAGCCAGGTCGATATGGCCCATGCGCTCGCGCCGGAC
>JAHJKV010000496.1 GCA_018822065.1 Pseudomonadota bacterium | reverse complement strand
GTCAGGTCATCGGGTCGGGGAGCCTCGGGCAGGTCGGCGGCCTGTGCGAGGACATCCTCGGGAAAGTCGGAAGGCACGGAATGGTTGGACTTGGTCACCGCTTCCTGGGCGGCCACGTCCTGCTCCTTGCCCAAAACCGCCGTGACCTTCCCCTCCCAAAGGTTATGGTCCACCTTGTCACCAGGGGCCACCAGAGCCAGGGTGCCGACAGTAAGCGTCTTGCCCGCAGCGGTGGCCCGAACCGCGAAATACATGCGCGGCTCGGTAGGGCGGCAGAGATAGAGCTCGTCCCCGATCTTTTTCATCACCACCACGGAGAGGGACTGCCTCCCTCGTTCGAGGATGCGCACGATGCGCCCTTCCGGGTTTTTCCCTCGCCGCTCGTTGACCACGGCGGCTGACACCCGGTCGCCATGCCAGGCATCCCCCAGGTGCTTCTCGGAGATGAAAACGTCCTTTTTCCGGGTATCGTCGGGAAGAACAAACCCTACTCCCGAACGCTGCATCTGCAAACGCCCGGTGATCGTTTCCAGGTGCTCCACCAGCTTGAAGGCATCGCGGGAGCGGACGAGCTTTCCCTGGGCCACCAGGGCGTCGAGCACCTGGACAAGCGCGCCCTGATTGGATCGCTTGAGCTTCAGGGCACGCAGCATTGCCCCCACGCTGAGAGGCTTGCCGCCACTGCGGAAGAGACGCAACACGTCGCGGCTCCCCAGTCCAGAAGGCTTACTCGCCGTCTTCTTCCGTCGTCCCATAGTCCCTGCCCAGTGAGAGGTGATCCGCGTCGTCGTCCTCAAAAACATTGTCATCCCGATCCATCTCCAGATAGTCCACGTCCCCATACCGCTTCAGATGCAGGACATCGAAACGACGATCCCACCAGGCATCAAACGGCTTGCCCGCTCCGAGAGACGGGCCAAACACGACATCCAGGTCAAGGGTCCAGAACAGGTTCGAGGCCATGGGGCCAATCTTTACCGCATCCTTGGGGGTACACAGGATCGCCTGGCAACCACGCTCATGGGCAAGGGATTCCAGTGCGGTCACGTCGGCACGGGTGAAGAGATGGTGGTCTGAAAAAACCATGTGCTCTTCCGGCGGATAGTCGAGATATCGGCTCACGGTTGCTTCCACCTGGGCCGGTTGCCCCACCCCTGTGACCAGCAGGTAGCGCTTGTGGTCCAGACTTGCCAGGCGGAAGCCGTCTACCAGACGCCGAACTCCGATGGGTTTGATGGTGAAGCTAAAAATCGGCTTTCGAAAACGGCCCAGGCGGGAACGCATCTGCTTTGCCATTTCGCGAAAGAGCCGGGGACGCGCCTTGACCAGAAAGACATCTGCCCGGGACAGGGCCTCGACGTCCTCCCGCCAGGAACCGGAAGGAATCACCTTGTTCCAGCCGCCGTAAATATCCTCAGGCATGAAGAGCACCAGATTGACATCGCGCTTCACGGCCATATGCTGGAACCCGTCATCCAGCAGATAGAGATTGGGCCGCAGTTCTTTTTCGGCCCATTTGCCGGCCCGGATGCGGACCGGGTCCACCAGGATGGAGGCTCCCGGATGGTCAAGGGCGAGCATCAGGGGCTCGTCCCCGGCCTCCTCGGCCAGGGCACCGGGCTTGACAAGATAAGGATACTCGCCCGGATGGGCCCGATAGCCACGGGTGAGCACCACGGGGCGCAGGCCGCGACGGCCAGCCCAGGTGAGCAGCCAGGAGACCAGCGGGGTCTTGCCTGTGCCACCCCAGCCTATGTTGCCCACCGAAACCGAAAAGGCGGGCGGCTTCCAACTGAGAAGCAGTCCCGTGGCATAGCAGGCGGAACGCAGGCGCATAGCCCCGGCATAGCAGAGCCCCAGGGGGGCGAGCAGCGGCCACAGGGCCTTTTGCAGAGTAGTGACGGCTTTGGGCATGGGGATGAAAAAGGGGGCTTTCGCCCCCTTGTATCGTCAACTAGCGGCGGTCGCCCATGAAGCGCAGCAGGAAGATGAAGAGGTTGATGAAGTCCAGGTAGAGGGTCAGGGCCCCGAGGATGGTGACCTTCCGGATCACTCCGGCATCGCCAGGGGCGGTCTCGCCCATAACTCGCAACTTCTGGGTGTCGTAGGCTGTCAGGCCCAGGAAGATGATCACGCCCAGGCCGGAGATGACGAAATGCATCATTGAACTCTGCAGGAAGATGTTCACCACCATGGCGATCAAGAGGCCTATGACGCCCATAGTCAGGAACGATCCCCAGCTGGTGAGGTCCTTTTTGGTGACCAGCCCGTAGAGGCTCATGGCTCCGAACATGCCCGCGGTGACAGCAAAGGTGCTCGTGACCGAGGCGGCGGTATACATGAGCAGCAGGGGTGAAAGGGTCAGGCCGTTCAGGCCAGAGTAGACCATAAACAGCGCTACTGCTGTAGTGGCCTCCATTTTCTGGATTCGCGCCGAAAGATAGAAGACGATGCCTATCTCGGCGATGAAGAAAATCCAGATCATCGGGGACATGGCCCTGGCACCGGTGGTCGCGTCAACACTGAAAATCAGGTTGGCCAAGGGGGTGTTCATGGTGGCCCAGGCCATGACGGCGGTGAGCGCCAGTCCGGCGGCCATCCAGGCATAGACACCCCGCATGAAGGCGTTGACGATCTCTACTTTTGATCCTGTGGCCGGATAGCTCTGCTGATAGGGAGTCATTCGTACATTCCTCCTGGAACGGATTGGTTTGCATGGCTGATGCGGATTTCTGCTCCGCCCAATGGTATATATATCCCTCCCCGCTTGCTGGCAAGGGTACTCCAAGTTCTGTTTGTTTTTTTCATTTATTTTTCTGAACTTTCTTGCTGAATTAATCTGCTATTGAACAAAATTTATGCTAGGTTCACTACCAGATAGGGCTTTTTCTCCCCGGGCGTCTTTCATTCCCAGAACGTGCCCCCCTGTAAAGTCCCCCTTCATAGGGCCAGCTAAAGGTAGAGACTCCCGCCAGTTTTTGACGGTGCCACCATCGAGCAGGGGGTACCCCCTGCTCGATGGTGAGCAAAATTTGTGGGCGTCATGTTCCCCAACGATTCATGAGGCCGTTCCTCATTGTACACGTTGATGAAATCCTCGGTGACGCTGCGAACTTCGCTCAAGCTGTTAAAGATATACAAATCGAGTACTTCCTCCCTGTAGGTACGGTTGAACCTTTCAATGTAGGAGTTCTGGGTGGGCTTACCTGGTTGAATGAATTCCAGGTCCACGCCACGCTCTTCGGCCCAGGCCGCCATAACCGTCCCTGAAAACTCCGGGCCATTGTCCATCCGAAGCTTCTCGGGGTAGCCACCACGCTCTTCGGCAACCCGATCCAGCACCCTGACTACCCGTCCAGCAGGCAGGTTCGTGTCGATTTCTACGGCCAAGGCCTCGCGGTTGTAGTCGTCCACGGCATTGAACGTTCGGAAGACACGCCCGCTGTAGAGTGTGTCCCGCATGAAATCTATCGACCAGCAATGGTTTGGCGCAAGCGGCTGGGCAACTGCCTTTCGAGTGGTTTGCGGAAGCCGCTTCTTGGACTTGCGTTTCAGATTCATTTTCAAGAGGCAATACACCCTCCAGACCTTCTTGTGGTTCCAGGGCTTGCCCTGCTGTCGAAGAACGTTGAAAAGCTTGCTGAAGCCCCATGTAGGCTTTTTCTCGGCCAGTTCAGTTAAGACTGCGATCACCTCGTTGTCGTCACGAGGCTTCGGCTCATAGGCGAAGTAGCTCCGACTTACGCGCAATGCCATGCAGGCTTTTCGGACACTCATGGCATGCACGACAACAGCGTGCGTCACGAGTTCCTTTTTCTGAACTGGCCTCAAAGTTTTTTTTCGATGACATCCTTGAGCATGATGTTTTCAAGACTGAGATCTGCAAACATCTGCTTAAGCTTGCGGTTTTCGGCCTCCAGGTCCTTCATCCGCTGGACGTCTGAGGCTTCCATGCCGCCGTACTTGGACTTCCATTTGTAGTACGT
>JAHJKV010000495.1 GCA_018822065.1 Pseudomonadota bacterium | reverse complement strand
GCCTGAGCTCGGCAAAGCGTTGCATGGCCTGTTCGGCATTCCCGGCGGTATGCACCTCGTAGCCGAGGTCCGCCAGGGTGATGCCCAGGACGTTTCGGATGCCCGCTTCGTCGTCAACCAGCAGGATTCGTAGAGCCATCCTTTTCCAACCCCCAAGGAAAAGCAGCGCCTAGGCGGGTGCCTGGGCGCTGCCTGATTGTCGGACCGGCAGGGTGTCCCTAGCCGATTGTGTCCTTGACGATCTTCAGTACCTGGTCTGGATCAAAGGGCTTGTTCACGGTGGCGACAGCCTTGCGGATGGCCAGGTGAATGCCGGAAAGACCACTAATGACGATGACGGGCGTCTCTTTGAGTGCCTCGTCCTGGCTGAACTTGCGGTAGAATCTGGGCCCCCACTCATTGGGCATTTCCAAATCCAGAGTCACCAGGTCGGGCTTTTCAGCCTTCATGGTAGCAAGAGCCACGTCGCCATCGGATGCCGAGCAGGTCTCGTATCCGTTGTCCTGAAACAGCGTAACCAAGTAGTCGACGATATGTGGATCGTCGTCTACGACCAAGATTTTCTTTGCCATGGGGAACCCTCGTTGTTTTGTTGCCAACCTTAAATCCAAAAGGCCGCAGCAAGGTTTGAACCAATCTAGAGGAGACCTTTGGTCGCCGCCAGCAGCTTTTCGGCTGTGTGTGGTTTCTCGATGTATCCGTCCGGCTCACGGACCTTGATGGCCTGTCCGGCATTGATCAGGGCAAAGCTGTGGGAAAAGGTCTTGTCTTCCACAGCAGAGACGATGATCACGGGCACGTCCTTCAATCTATCGTCCGTGCGCAGCTTGCGGTACATCTTGATCCCGCCCTCGCCTGGCATCATCAAATCCAGGGTCACGAGGTCGGGAAGAAACTCTTGAGCCTTTGCGTAGCCGTCCGCGCCGTCACGGGCGGTTACGACGGTAAAACCGTTGGTTTCAAACACAGTGGAGATGAAGATCCTCAGATGCATCTCGTCATCAACCACGAGAACCTTCTTCTCCACTGTTTCCATTTTCAGCTTCCCTTAGCTAACACATGTACCTCTGCGTGGCTACAGTGTTATTTATTCTCTACCATATCAGGATGATTTACGCTGGTCACCGGGCAGGGCGAACGCAGCACCACCTGTTCGACGGTAGAACCCATGACCGCTTCTTCAGGATCAGCGTATTCACGGGTATGGTGTGCGAGTACGATCAGGTCTGCCTGCTTGTCGCGGGCATACTTGAGAATCTCCACGTAGGGCGTGCCTTCCCAGATGGCGACCTCGTAGTTGTCGTAGTCGCTCATCTTGCGGATGTACTTGCTCTGCATCTTGTCCTGGGCCTCCTTGACCTTGGCCTCGATCTCGCCCTGGGTGGGCGCATGGCCCCCGGCATAGCTCGCGGAGAGGTCATAGGAGTGGAAGAGATACAGCCTAGCACCGACGGCCTGGGCCGACTTGTAGGCGTACTGGAAGGCCGAATCCGCCGCCTTGGAGAAGTCCGTTGCAAACACGATGTTGGAAAAGAGTTTCCAGCAGGTGGTGCAGGGGCGGCTGATGATGGCCACGGGGCATCGAGCCCGCTTGGCGACCTTGCGCATGGTGCTTCCGGCAGTGCCGCGGTAGCGGGTGCTGGTCACGTCCTCGTCCGTGGAGTGGGACCCCATGATTATCAGGTCCACGCCTTCCTTGCGGGCTAGGCGCAGGATCTCGGTGTAGGGGATGCCCGCCGTCACCTCGATTTTGAGCTTGTCCACGCCGTCGGACAGTCCGTTGTAATATCCCTTGATCTCTTCCTTGACGAGAGCCGTGTAGTTCTCGTCATACATCTCTTCCAGTTCGCCGGTCTTGACGTCCTGCACCTGGGTGGAAAAACCTCGGCTCGGAATGCCCAGGACATGGAAAACAATCAGCTCCGCCTCGTATTTGGCGGCCATGTCAAAGGCGACCTTGGCCGCGTTATCACAGGTGGGAGACGCCGTGGTCGCGAACAAAATCTTATTATAAAACATGCCTCTACCTCCCTAATTTGCATTGTGAGGGGGTGCCGTGGAAACTGAGTTCCCAGGTGATCCCCTCGATGAATTCGAACAGGGTGAACACGGTGTCGAACTCGAATACATCCGTAGAATCTCCGAGCACGATGTGCTTCAAACGGCCGAGCTTAAGCGGCATATCAAGTAGGTCCTCTATCTGAATAAACCGGATTTCCTGTTGCTTCTCTTTGCGGATGCCGTGCAATGACGTGTAGATGTCCATCCGGGGAGTCCCCGGAAAGCCAATCATTTCAACGACCCGAGAGAGCTCAAGGCGCTCCACCTCCGACGTCGTACATCCTTTCTCCGCTGCTCCATTGTAGCGCTCCATGAAGGAGGAGAAAAACTCGCTCACTTCCTGAAGTTGCGGATAGCGCTGAGCCATGCGGAAGAAGGAACGCAGCCGGTAGTCCTCTTCGAGCTGTACGGCTGACGAAAATCGTCGCAGCACAGCGGTTTCAATGAGCTTGCCTGCCTGTAGAATAGAGCCATTTTCGGCCAACAGTATGGTATTCATACTTCTTTCCTATCGCGCGCAGGCGAAAAAGGCCAGGGGTGAAAGGAGTTTCCCCCTGGCCTATTTACGTTATTCGTCCTTCGGCTTCAGGTGCTCAGGGATGATGGCCATCTTGATGAGCAGGGGCTTTAAAAAGCTCCATCTGATGCCGATTTCGTATTCTTCTTCCAGGTCGCGGATCGCGTCCCAGCAGTTGTGGCAGGGGCTGACGACCAGCTTGCAACCGGTGGCCAGAATCTGGTCACGCTTGCACTTGAGTGCGACGTTGCGCTGGGGGCGATACTTGCCCATGCCGTTGAATCCGCCGCCGCCGCCGCAACAGTAGTTGTGCTCGCGGTTGGGAGTCATCTCAACGAAGTAGCCGGGCGCGACCATGTAGCCCATGATCTCACGCACGATGTCGGCCATGCCGTGGTTGCGGATGTAGTTACAGGAATCCTGGTAGGTGACAGGCTCCTGGATGCGCTTGTCCGGGTCGATCTTGATCTTGCCTTCGCGCAGGGCCTCGGCAACCCACTGAACGTAGTGGATGTATTCCACCGGGGGCTGGCCGTTTTTGCGTCCGACCCAGTACGGGCCTTCCACGACAGTGGCGCGGTGGGCGTGGCCACACTCGGTACCCATGGCCCGTTTGGGCTTGAGGCGATCGATGGCTTCGTACACGGTTTCCACCTGCATCTTGCAGGCACCCCAGTCTCCCGCGAACATTGACAGGCTGGTCTGTTCCCAGCCGGTGCTGGGCATGGTCCAGTTCTCTCCCGCGATGTGGAAGAGGATGGCCGCCTCAGCGATGTCCTCGGGGTAGTGCTTGGGCTCGCGGGCGTTCACGGTATACATGATGTCCGCGCCTTCTTTGTCCACCGGGATTTTCAGGTCGGGCCATTCGTCCTGCTGTTCTTCTTCCATCCATTCGCAGGTTTCGACCCAGTCTTCGTTGGTCACGTCCATCTGGGCGCGGAACACGCGGTGCATGCCGGAGCCGATCTTCAGTTCCCAGGGCACAAAGCCCTGGGCAAAGAGCAGGCCGCGCAGATAGCCGAACATGATGCCCATGTCGATGCCATAGGGGCAGTAGCTGCCGCAACGGTTGCAACAAGTGCACTTGGACCAGGCGGTGTCCATGCAATAGTGCATGAACTCGTTGGTGATCTCTTCTCCCTTCTGGACCTTTTTGACGAGGGCGCCGAGGGTGGACTGGATCTTATAAGACGGTACCTGTTTGGGGTCGCGTTTGTTTACAAGGTACAGGAAGCAGGAGTCCGCACACAGGCCGCAGTGAGCACACATTTCCAGCCAGGTCTTGAGGCGGGAACGCAGGGTGTTCTTCAGCGCGGTCTTGAGCATGTCCACGTTTACATCGAGGGATTTCATCTCCTCGTAGTAGACCTTGCCGGACTTGTCCGCGAGCAGCGCGTCCAGCTGCTCCTTGGTGTCGATGGTCTTTTTATTACAGACGGTACCTTCAGGCATTTCTCATTCCTCCCTTCGCTACCAGGCGAAGTTCTTACGGGCGCCGCCGCGCTTGATCCCGAAGTCCATGCCGAGCTGACCGCGGGACAGGAAGAACCCGACCACATGGAACAGCTTGGTGAACGGAATCGCCACCAGCATGATTTCGCCGGTGATGATGTGGGCCAGAAGCCAGAAGCGATAGGACTCGCCCACCTCATGCACGGCCATGAAGCCGGTGAGGAAGGGAGCCACGGTGATGGCCAGGACCATCCAGTCCTTGAAGTCGGTGATGATGCGCACTTCAGGCAGCAGGATGCGGCGTCCAATGATGAAGCAGGCGGAGACCAGCATGATGATGGTCAGCGCGTCAGCCATGCCCATGGACATCGCGGGCCAGTTGATTCCGAGCCCTTCCTTGAGCAGGACAGCGTGTCCGGCCAGGAAGAGGGGAACGGCCACCAGGCCGATATGGAAGCCGAAGAACATGAGCATGAATCCGGGCTTCACGCGCCAGTTGCGGCAGCCAAAGGGGATCAGCCAGGCCAGGATGGACAGCGCGGCGCCTTTCAAGCCGCGGCCAGGGTTTGCACCGTAGGCAACGCGGTCGAGCTGCCAGTGCAAGCCCATGATATACGTGACGATCCGATACAGAAGGCCTACCACGCAGATGGCGGCGGAAAGCCAGAGCAGCGGTCCGGTCAAGAGTTCATACATAATCTATCTCCTTGTCTCGCCCGTGGGCTACTTCACGTTCTTGTGGTTCTCAGGTTCACGGGAGAACAGGAAGTTCCACCAGATGACGAAGGCCACGAGACCGGCACCCATGAGCAGGTAGACGGTTCCTTTGGTGAAGGTCAGGAAATCCTGCAATACGTAGTATTCCATGATTATTCTCCTTTGATCCTAATGGTCGCCCTGGAAGTCGGGATGCTCGCTGAAGATGGCCATCCGGCGGGAAATCCAGCGGAAGGTCAGGATCAGGAGTGTCACGACAAAGACCGAGACCACGATTTCCCAGAAGCTCGGGAAGTAGCGGTCGGCGGAATCCAGCTTGTAGTTGAAGGCCACCAGGGACACATTGAAGCGGTTGACCACGATGCCGAGCACGGCCAGAAGCGAGGTCCACTTGGCCAGGGCCATGTTTTTCTCGCGGGCGGCGATGCCATACAGCATGCAGGGCAGGAGCACGAAACCAAGCATTTCCACCAGGAACCAGGAGCCATAGCCCGTGGCCAGGTAATGCCAGTTGTTGTCCGCTGCCACGCCGATCACCTTGATGACGAAGTAAGCCAGGAGCACAAAGCTTGCGGCCCTGGCAAAGCTGAACACGAAGGTGTCGTGGATGCCCAGGTATTCGTCGCTCATCTTTTCGTGAATGAACTTGTGGCTGATCGAGCCCTCGAAGATGACCATGGAGAGCCCGGCCACCGTGGAGGAGACGAAGAAGAACACCGGCAGATAGTCGGAGTACCACAGGGGATGCACCTTGCTTGGCACAATCAGATAGAGCGCTCCGAGAGAGCTCTGGTGCATGGTCGAGAGCACCACGCCCATGATGGTCAGGGCGATGGTGGCCTTGTGAACGATGTTCCGGGCTTTTTTCATGCCCAGCCATTCGAAGGCCGCCGGTGTGAACTCGATGAAGAGCACGGTCAGGTAGAGGAAGACACACAGACCGATTTCAAAGAGCACCGAGGTGGGACCCTGGGAGACGAACAGCGGGTAGGGCAGACGCCAGGGACGGCCCACGTCGAAGTGCAGGGCCACGACAACGAAGGCATAGCCCAGGAAGGCGGTCAGCAGCGCGGGGCGCACGGCCGCCTGGTACTTCTTGTACCCGAAGAGGTAGATGGCGCTGGTGGTCACATAACCGCCGGCTGCCAGCGCGACACCGCAGAGCAGGTCGAAGCTGATCCAGATACCCCAGGGGTTGTTGTCATCCAGGTTGGTCACGGCAGACAGGCCGAAGCCGAAGCGCATGACCGTTGCCACCACACCAAAGGCCAGGATAATCCCGGCAATGATGTTGAATGGCGTAATCCATTTGTATTCAGTGGTATTCATTGTTAGCCCTCCTCGCCTTCAGCGGCTTCCTGTGCCTTGGCAGCCTCGGCAAGCGCTTTCTTGACTTCGCGCTCAACAGTGGCGGCCTTGTCGGCGGCGGCCTTGTCCATGGCGCTCTTCAAGGTGGCGGCGTCTTCAGCCTTGGTCGTGGCGATGGCATCGGCGACGGCATCCATGCGGGCCTTGGTGGCTTCATTGCGGGTGACCTTGGTCACGCCGTAGATGCCGCCCAGCAGCACCGGCCAGATGCCGACAACCATGGCCACTGCGCCCAGGGCGCCTTTGGTGAACTTGGGAGCCGGGGTGGTGCCCAGGTGGGTGTCCAGGCCGATCTCGTCAAAGGGAACGCCTGAGAGGTAGAGCCAGTTGGTTCCGCCCATCTCGGTTTCGCCGTAGATGTGGTCCACGTAGCGATCGGGATTGCGGTGGATGCGCTCGTTGGCGATCTTAAGCAATTCGTCACGCTTGCCGTAGACCAGCGCCTCTTTGGGGCAGGCCTCGACGCAGCCGGGAATGGTGCGCTTGCCAGAGGCGATGAGCGGATCGCACAGGGTGCACTTGATCACCTTGGGGGTGATGGGGTCGTCGTAGGAATAGGCCGGCACGTAGAAGGGGCAGGCCACCATGCAATAGCGGCAGCCGACGCACACGGATTCATTATAGCTCACGGCACCCGAAGGTTCCTTCTTGAAGGCGCTCACGAAGCAGGCCGATGCGCAGGCGGGCTCCATGCAGTGGTTGCACTGTATCTTGCGGAACACGCTGCCCGCGCCCTCGACTTCGTATTTGTTGACCACGGTGTAAGCGTACTGATTCGTGCGGCGTTTTTCGTCCAGCACGGTCAGGTCGTCAAAGGGCTTTTCCGGGGCTTTCAGCTCGTTGACCTCGTTGCACTTGCCCTCGCACTTGCGGCAGCCGATGCAGCGGGTGCCGTCAAACAACACACCTTTTGCGTCGGGATATCCCCCGAAGTGCGTATTCGCTGCGGCGGCTGCCGGTTTCCCGGCGGCCAGTCCGGCTGCAGTGGCGCCGAGCAGGCCGAGGAATGTTCTTCTCAGCATTTGGTCAGCTCCTTGTTATTTCTTCTTGTCGTGGCACACGACACAGGACTGGGCCGGGAGGGTTTCGGAACCCTTCTTCAGCTCGTTGATGCCCATAGCCTTGTGGCAGCCGATGCACTGGCCGTGATAGGCGGCCTTCAGGCCCGGACGGCCAGGAGCGCTTTCCACAAAGGGAGAGCCGTGGCAGTTCGAGCAGCGCGGCGGCTTGAGCGCCTTGGGGCTGTTGTGATGGCAGCCCTGACACATGGACACGTCGCCGGAATGGAAGGAGGCAGCCAAGCTGTCGTCTTTCATCCCTTCCATGATCTTCAGCACCACTTTGCGGTGCGGGAACTCGGCGGCTTCGTATTCCTTGGCTATGGAACCGACCTTGACCGTCTCGGGGATGTCGTCGTTCGTGTAGACGGTGGCTTCACCGCGTCCGGACGTGAGCATCATGGCTCCATAGACGGCTTTTTCTTCCTTGGTGGGGGCGAAGTTTTCGCCGCCAATGCCTTCAGGAAGAGCTTGGTGGCACTTCTTACAGGAGTTGTCGGCCGGAGGAGCGGCCTTGTTGGACATCCAGTGGCAACCGGCGCACTTGGCGTCGGTCTGTTCCACTCGGTGGCAGCCAACACAAGAGCTGTCGGCCTGCTTGGAGTGCATGGCGTCGGCCAGGGTGACGAAGTTTCCTTCCTTGGCACCGGCCACAGAGTGACACTCGACGCAGGACTTCATGCCCTGGTGGTGACAGACGCGGCAGGTATCGTTGGCGGCTTCGTGCTTGGTATGGTCAAAGGCGACCGGAGCCATATTCACGGGCTTGGTGTCGCCAACGGCGGGCTTGGGCAGGAGCAGCGTTGCCTCGGGCTTGCCCTTCATGGGCAGCGGGGGAACCTTGCCTCCGAGTTTGGCGATCGCCTTGGCGTTGTCCTCGGCAGTCTTGGTCTGACCAAGGGCGCCGTGGCAGCCTTTGCACTGGGTGGGACCCGCGTCCTTGTTCTTGGCGCTCAGGTCCAAGTGGCAGAGCACGCAGTCCTGGTGGACAGCGGTGGACAATGCCTTGACCTCGACTCCGAGGGTTTCGTCCTTGACGGCGTCTGCTTGGTGACAACTGCCGCAGGAGGATTCCTCGCCCTTGGTGTACACGGTCTTCTTTGCGCCCTTGTCATAGACATGGTGGCAGGCCCCGCAGTTTTCCTTCTCGCCGGGGACCATGATCTCCGAGGAGCCGAAATGGCGGGCGTGCAGCGCATTGGTGAAACCGGCGTCCATCTTGGAGGAGATGGCCTTCGGCTTGAGCGTGTGACACGACCTGCACTCGCCGTCCGTGGGGCCGGAGTCTTTTCCGGCGGCCTTGGTCTCGGCGTGACAGGCGAAACAGTTGTCATGGTAAATGTTTTTCACTTCCGCAGCGTCGCCGTTCTCCACGCGCTTGAACTTAAGCGAAATAGTACCGTCTTTCTCAAGGTGACAGGTCTTGCAGTCCTTGTTTTCCTTGAGCAGTGCATCGGTATGTTTGTCGTGATAGAAGGTGACGGCGGGAAGTTCCAGTGTCCCGTAGGTGGCCATGGTGTCGATCAAATAGATATCGGGGCGCGCCGCTTCCGGCGCGGGGGCTTCTTCCATTGCCCCGGAAACCTCGATACCAAAGACCGTCAGCAAGGCCAAAACACACAGGACTCCAGCCAGACGCAACAGTGGTCTTTGTTTGTCCATAATCCCAGTCCTTTCAAAAAGCCTCATTCGCCTGCACTGCGCTCAAGACGCCTCGTTTCCGGAGCCCATGCAGGATGCCTCAGTATACCCTACCAGCCGCAAATCACGTTGATATGCGGTTGAATCCACATCCAGCTGTTTCACGGGGGATGATTATCCTTTATGAAAACAGTTGGTTATTTTGAAAAAAACCCCTTGATCCAGCTGTCGAAACAGGGAGGGATAATTTCCTCCCCACCGGGTATACAATTAAATGTAACCCGTCAAGTAGGCTCCGGGGAAATTTGGTACAAATAAAATATTGTAAGTTCAGTCGATTACGGAAATAGTTCCGAGGCGAATTGAGGATATTTTGATTTGGGGCAGAAAATATTTATGATGCAGTAATTCAGCTGCTTATGGCCTATTCTACCCCGGAGGATACGGTAATTCCTCCCGGAATACGGGGAAATATAAAAGGGCGAGGATCAAGGATGGAGAGATAGGGGGACGGGAGCGAGGGGAACGGAACTGGAGCAGGGAGCGAGCGGGATCAGGACGTGAGCAGGGGGAGACGGACGGTGACCACGCTTCCGGCAACAGTTCCCGGGGACAGGTCGACGCTCCCGCCGTGCTCTTCGGCGATCTTGCGGCAGGTCATCAATCCGATGCCGGTTCCGGAACTGCCCTTGGTGGTGAAGAAGGAGGTGAAAGCGCGGTCTCGGGCTGTGGCGTCGAAGCCGCTGCCGGAGTCCTCCACCTGGTAAATCAGTTCCCCGCCTTGAACGCAGGCAGTGAGGCGGAGTTCTTTTGCGGCGGTCTCCTGGCAGGCGTCCAGGCCATTGTCCAGCAGGTTCAGGAGCAACCGGACCATGGCGTCGTGGTCCAGAAGGCATCGGGGTTTGAGCCCGTCCAGATCGTCGGCCAGGTCCAGGGTGAAGCTGGCACCGAGCTGTTCCACTCTGGGGCGGATGATCTCGGCGGCTTCCAGGGCCGGTTCGGCCGGGTCGCAGGGGACGAGTTCCACCTGGGCATATTTGGCGTAGTTCAGTAGGTCCAGGGAGAGGTTCTTGATCTTGCCCACATTGCCGCGCACCAGTTCCCAGCCCTGGGTCAGGTATTTTTTCTTGTCCAGTTCGATGCCCTTGCCGAGGACATAGATGCCCCCTTCCAGGCCCGAGGCGATGTTTTTGATGGTGTGGGAGAGGTCGGTCACGGTGCGCCCCACGGCTGCCATGCGTTCGGCGGCCAGGAGTTCCTCTGTGCGCTCCTCGACCAGCCGTTCCAAGTCCTCGGTGTATTCCCGAATCCTGTCCCGGAGATGGATGCGTTCCTCGGCCCGGTGGAGGGCCACGGTCAGTGCGTCATCGCTGACCGGCTTGGAGATGAAGTCCGCAGCGCCGAACTGCATGGATTTCACGGCCAGGTCCAGGTCGCCATGGCCGGTGACCATGATTACCTCGGTTTCCGGTCGACGGTCCTTGATCTCCCGGAGCAGGGCGATGCCGTCCATGCCGGGCATCTTGATGTCCGTGAGCACGATGGGGGGTGGGTGGGCCTCGAACTGTTCCAGGGCCTCCTGTCCCGAGGCTGCGGTGAAGACACGATACCCTTTATCCTCCAGGGTGATGCCGAGCACGGTGCGGATGCCGGCCTCGTCGTCCACCAGGAGCACCGATTCAGCGCGGGGAATGTTATCCGTCATGTCGGCTCTCCTCGATGGGCGGGAAGGTGAGAATGAACCGCGCTCCCTTGTTCTTGCGGGATTTCACCTGAATATTTCCGCCGCAGTCATGGAGAATGGCATAGCTGATGGAGAGTCCGAGACCGGTTCCCTTGCCCACCTTCTTGGTGGTGTAGAAGGGCTCGAAAATCTTATCCATGATCGCCTTGGGGATGCCCAGACCCGTGTCTTCCACTTCCACGGTAACAAGACCGCCCTGCATTCGTGTGCGCAGGGTGATATGCTTTGTGAATGAGGGGTCGACGATCTTTTCGACCTTTTCCTCGATGGCGTCCCTGGCGTTGATCAGCAGGTTGATGAATACCTGTTCGAGTTTTTGCGCGTCTGCCGAGATGTGGGGCAGGTCTTCTTCAACCTCCCAGGTTACCTCGATTTCCCGGAGCTTGAGCTGCTGGCTGAAGATCTCGAAGGCCCGCCTGAGCACATGGAGCACATCTACGGAGCCCAAGGTTACTTCTGGTTTTCTGCCGAATTCCCGCAGGTGGTTGATGATTTTTGAGGCCCGGTCCACGTGTGCATCGATCTCCGTGGCCATGGTCTTGAGGATGTCGTCGCGGATGCATTCCCCCCGACTGACCTTGTTCATGAAAAAAGTGGCCGCAGTCTTGATGACGGACAAGGGTTGGTTCAGTTCGTGAGCCACGCCCGTGGCCATTTCGCCCAAGGTGGCCATCTTGCTGGCCTGGATGAGCTGTTGTTCGGTCTCCAGCCGCTGGGTGATGTCCGAGGTTGTCACGAGCAGGACATCGGAACCGGAGTATTCCGAGGGTTGCGAGCGGATGAATACATAGATGGTTAGCCCTTCGGCCGTGATCTGCCGTGCCTGTGGTATGGCTTGTTCGGCCAGCAGGCGGTCCCGATAGGCCTCGCGTTCCTCCTCGGGGAAGAAATCCAGGAAGTTCAGGCCCAGCAGCTTTTCGCGGGGCATGGCATACACCCCTTCCACAGACTCGTTGCAGTCCAGAATAGTGAGGTTTTCCTTTTCCAGGACGAACACCGGGTTTGGGATGGAATTGAAGACCGCCAGGTACTTTTCCTCGCTCCGTTCCAGTTGCTCGGCCAGGCGCTTGCGCGGTGTGATGTCCAGGCACATTTCCATGGCGGCCACAACCTCTCCCTCGGCGTTTTTGATGGGAGCGGTGGTCACGATCCAGTGAGCTGGAAGCCCATCCTTGTGGTAGCCCGTTTCTTCGGAAACGTGAGAACGGCCATCTGTAAAGGTCTTTTCCACCGGACAGTTCTCACACTTCTCGGATCTTCCCTTGTAGGCCTCGTAGCAGTGCTGCCCCGGTTCCGGCGCAAAACGGCTTCCGAAATACTTGTTGTAGGAAAGCAGCTTAAAGTTTCTGTCCTGGACCGTGATGATGCAGGGCACCCCTTCGAAAAGATTCTGATAGGTGGATTTCTGCTGGCTGAGTTCGTCGTGTTTGTCCTTGATTTCCCGCGCCATGCGGTCCATGGCCCTGGCCAGTTCGCCCATCTCGTCTTCCTGGTCGATGTCCGAGGGGGAGAGGGCGCGTCCAGCGGCGATGCGCCGGGTCTGGGTCATGAGCTTCTTGATGGGCCGGTTGACGAAGTTGTGCATGAAGAAGAACAGAGCCGCGAAGGTGGCCAGGAAGATGACCCCGGCCAGGGCGCCGGTTCGTTCCATGAAGCTTAGCATGCGGGTGTCTGTCTCTTTGAGCGAGATGACCACGTCCATCAGTCCCAGGACTTTCTTGTTCTCGGGGTGGACATGGCAGTCGCCCGTGGAGCAGGCGGGTTCGTTATAGATGGGGCTGATCACGGCCATGACGCGGTGTCCGCCGGACTGGTAGATGCGACTGCGCCGACTCAGTCCCAAGGTGACCAGGGGCGGGTCGGACTGATGGCAGACAAAGCAGGCTTCATCCTGAATTTTCGTGGTCCGGTTGATTTCCTGCGGATGGTTGGAATACTTGATCTCGCCATCTTTATTATAGATACGGATGGACTCGATGTCCGACTGACGGGCGGTGTTGTCGATGATGTTGGCGATGTCGTCGGTGGCATAGGTGAGCATGGCGTAGTGGGTGCCCAGGCGGATGGTATCCGTGAGCTGAGCCGCAGCCTCCATTACGTGTTCCATGTTGGAATTGCGCTGGTAGCTGATGTTCAGAAACGCTCCCACGGCCATACTCGCGAGCAACATCAGCCCTGCCGTAAGGATGACTTTCGAAAACAGGCTGTTTTTTAAAACCCTGAACATGAAGGCTCCGGTTGATCAGATCGCCAGAGTGCATCTCGTGCAATGCTTGCCGCGTCGTATGAAATTCCGCTGCCTCCCTGCCGCGGGAGGGTCGGATTTGATTAAAATCTAACAGACTTTTGCTCGTGCCGGAAGGGGGGTAATCTTGCCGGTCGCAGGAAGCAAAGGGGCTTTTTGACCGCCCAGGTCAATGAATGTGTGACTTCCCAGAAGATGTGCGTGTGAAAACCCTGTTGTTGTAGTCTGTTATAGGAGTATCGTTTCCCGTGTCGACATGGGTTGATTGTTTTTGCTAAATTTCATACTAGAGTGGTATAAAATATCGGACAGAGTGCAGAGTGGCGCTGCTGTCTTGGATGAAAGGCATTGTGTCGACGAGTCTTGTTAAAGAAGCAGTTGTTTTGGCCCGGTGGCCGGAAAGGCTGCTTGAGGGTGATACATGAGATTGACCACCAGAAGTCGGTACGGAACCCGTATGGTTCTGGACATCGCGCAGCATGGTACCAATGGGCCCGTGCGTATTGGCGACATAGCCAAACGCCAAAACATCTCTGTAAAATATCTGGAGAAGCTCATTCGTGAACTGCGGGATGCCGGATATATCAGAAGCCGCCGCGGTCCCAAGGGCGGACATGCCCTGACCAAGAGTCCGGAAGACATCTCTGTCGGCGAGGTCGTACAGGTGTTGGAGGGGGAACCTGGACTGGTGGAATGCGCTGGCGACACACCGTGCGAACGTTCCTTCGAGTGTCTGACCCGCTGCCTCTGGCAGGACGCCAGTGAGGCCATGTACGCCAAGTTGAATTCCATTTCGTTTGCGGACCTAGTGCATGACCGCTACCTCTGCCCGGCAGACGGCAGGGGAGTTTTGAAGCAGAAATTGCCTGGCTAGCGGCTCGCCCTGCCCCGACCTGGATCAGAATGAAAACAAAGCCCCGGACCTGCCGGGGCTTTTTATTTGGTGCGGCCCAGGGTGGAACTTATGGGGTGACGGTGAGCAGCAGGTTGCCGAACCGGTCAACCTCGGCCTCGGCGTAGGGAGGTAGGACGATGGTGGAGCTGTATTCCGTGAGTATGGCCGGGCCGGGGATGTGGTTGCCGGGCAGGAGTCGGGCACGGTCGTAGACGGCGGTAGCGTGCTCCACGCCGTCGAAGATAGCAGGTTGGCTAGCGATCTGGGCGGCTTCCGGGATGATATCGGTGAGGGTTTGGGTGACAGGGAACCGCGGCTTGTCTGCGGAACCGGCCACACGCAGGCGCAGGTTTACGACCTGGACCGGCCTGCCCGGGTTGCGGTGTCCATACTGCTTTTCGTGCAACTCCTCGAAGGTCTCTATCGGGGAGGCGGTGGCGTTTAAGGGGACCATGATCTCAAAGGATTGGCCTTGGTAGCGCATGTCCAGGCAACGCTCGACGGTCACCTGCTCGAACCGGCCCTCGCCCTCCATCTCTGCCCATCCGCGGGCTTCAAGGGGGGCGAAGAGTTCCTCAAGGGTTGCCTGCGTCAGGACAGCCGCATCCAGCATCACCGTCAGCGAACTGTCCTTGATCACGTCGGCCAGCAACATGCCAGTAGCCGAGAGGATTCCAGGATTGCCCGGCACCAGCACCCGTTTCATGCCCAGGCTGCGGGCCAGGGAGGCGCAGTGCAGACCGCCAGCCCCGCCAAAAGAGAAAAGGGCGAACTCGCGGGGATCGAAGCCGCGTTCCACGCTGATGACCCGAAGCGCCCGTTCCATGTTCGAGTCCGCGATCTGGAGGATGCCCTCGGCCAATTCCACGGGCGTGAGCCCTGACGTGGCGGCCAGGGATTCAAAATAGGGCTGAAGGCGCGGTGCATCGAGGGCCATGTTCCCGCCCAGAAAGCGATCTGGTACCAGGCGGCCCAGAAAGAGGTTCGCGTCCGTGACCGTGATCCGTTTTCCCCGGCCATAGCAGATGGGACCGGGGTCGGCACCGGCGGATTCTGGCCCCACGGTCAGGGCGCCACCGGGATCGATGGCCGCGATGGATCCGCCCCCGGCACCCACGGTGTGGATGTCGAGCATGGGGGTCTTGACCGGAAAGGAGGCAACGGTGGTGCTTGTGGTCAGGGGGAGCTGGCCGTCGATGAGGGCCACATCTGTGGAGGTGCCGCCCATGTCAAAGGTGAGCAGCCGCTCGAACCCGGCAAGGCGGCCCACCTCGGCCGCGCCGACCACCCCGCCCGCAGGACCAGAGAGGATGGTGCGCACGGATTCGCGCATGGCGGTCTCGGCGGAGATTGACCCGCCATTGGACTGCATGATCCGCAGGGAAGCGGGCACGGCTGCCACCAGGTCGGAGAGATAGCGGGCCATGACCGGGGAGACATAGGCGTTCACCACCGTGGTCGAAGTTCGTTCAAACTCCCGGAACTCGGCCAGGATTTCGTGGGAGAGGGATACGGCGACTTCCGGGCAGACCTCGGCCAGGACCCTTTGCATGGCCCGCTCGTGTTCGGGATAGAGAAAGGAGTAGAGCAGGCAGACGGCCACGGACTTAGCCCCGGATCGTTGCACGGCCAGAGCCACGGCGAGGGCCTCTTCCCTGTCAAAGGGTTCTATTTCGAGCCCATCGGAAGAGATGCGGCCGGGAATGCCGAAGCGCAGGGAGGACGGAACAAGCCCACGCGGCCGACGGTAGGTGAGATCATAGAGATCTTCCCGTTGCTGGCGGCCAATCTCGATGACATCCGTGAACCCGACAGTGGTGATCAGGGCGGTCTTCACGCCCTTGCGCTCCAGGATGGCGTTGGTAGCCACGGTGGAACCATGCACCACAGGACAACTTCCGGCATCAAGTTGGCCCAATCCTTGTAAGACAGCAAAAGCTGGGTTTGCCGGTGTTGAGAGCACCTTCAATATTCGGAATATGCCGTCATCATTGACGATAAAGTCCGTGAATGTGCCTCCAGTGTCCACGCCGATGAGCGTCATGACGTCCTCTCGGGCTGTCGTGTTTGACGATGATGTCGAGCCATAGGGCTGCGACTTGATAAAAATATTCATGTCGCAGGTTGCAATCCCTGCCTAACGCGCAGGAATACCTTCGGAGTGAAGATGTACCCGAAACAGGTTGTGTTCGTCTATGGCACGCTCAAACGTGGTTTTTCAAATCACTTTTTCCTCAAGGATGCCAAGTTTCTGGGTCGGGGCCGGACCCTGGAGCCCTACGCCCTGTCCGACGGGGAGTATCCATTCGTGTACCGCAAGGAAAAGGTGAGCCCTGTGTGTGGGGAGATCTATGAGATGGATGGGGAAACACTGCTGCAACTTGACCATCTGGAACAGGATCCGGAGTACTATTGCCGGGACCAGTTGGACGTGGTCCTGGAAGATGGCGACAAGCTCCGCGCCTGGCTGTACTTCTTTCCTGTCCCCCAAGGCCGGCTTATCGAGTCCGGCGAATGGGGCGTATACAATCTCGAATCCTGATAATATTCTTGCCAATGTGTGGCCGTGCGGCTTAGTTTGCTGTATGCGTGCCCACATATCCTTCGCTTTATTGATCCTGTCTGTGCTTGTGGTCGGCTGCGGCCCCAGAGTGGCAGTCACCGGCATGCACCCCGCCGAGGTGGGACTGCCCGGCGTCGAAATCCTCTATGTGATGCCTTTTTCGGGGGAGCAGGGGTTCGATACCCGTCGTTGCCTCTTGGAAGAACTCCGGGCCTCCGACCGCTTCCGGGTGCTGGATTCAGAGATCGACGAACGGCCTCAGGAACGGTGGGCCGGGGTCCGTGGTCAGGTTGAGTCCTCGACGAGCGATGACCGGGGCACGGAGATGATCTACTACGACGAGACCACTTACCGGGACGTGACCTACTACGACGAGCAGGGCAATCCCCATCGGTTCCGCGAAGAGGTGGTGACCCACAAGAGCGAACAAGTGGAATACGTCAACCAGTGGCTGGAGCTGCAATCCACGCTCACGGTGGAATCCGACGGGGGGATAGTGGACACGCAAACAGCCAACCGTTCCAATTCCACGAAATATGGCGGCCAGGAAGCCCACCCCGAGAGCCCTTTCTACGACTCAAGTGCACCAACCCTGGCCAATCTCGGCAATCACACCCTGCAGCTCAATACCTTTGCCTGTGATACGGGCATACAACTGGCCCGCCGGATGATCCCGGAGGCCTACGTCATCAACGTGCCCCTGTCCGAAGAGGGTGGCGAGATCGTGGAGCTGGGCGTGGCCCTGGCCGAGGAGGGCAACTGGCCCATGGCCGTGGCCAAGTGGGAGCAGGCCCTTGCCCTGGATCCCGCCAATGCCGGAGCGCTCTACAATCTCGGCGTGGATCACGAACGCCGGGGCGGCAGTGAGGAACTGCAGACCGCTCTGGTCCTCTACCGGCGCGCTCAGGCCCTGGATGAGGCCTCCATCTTTGCCGATGGGGTGAAGCGAGCCCTAGAGCGGCTGGTCGAGGCCAAGACCCTGGAGAGTCGAAGAGGCAAATGATCGGCCAGTTTTGCTCTTGCGATTCAGCTCTCACGAGTTGGCGCTTCCAAGTACGCACAGGCGCTCCCCCACGGCTGTCACGCAGTCTGTCCCTGAATCTCTTGCCCCATTGTCCGGGCCGTTTGTTTCCGCACCTGGAAAGTGTGGCAGATCGAACCTCCCTGGGATAGGATCATCGAAATGCATGTTTTGGCCCGTGCCGCCTTGCGAGGTGGACCCCAGGACATGACACCAGCCGGAGGGCATATCTGCCTGTTGACACAGTTTTCTTTTCCTCTCGGGTGTGGCATGGTTGCCGTGCTCGGTTGCCAGGGGGGCGGTCGCCGCTTCCCGTTGTGTTCTACTCCATAACCGAAATCTGGAGCCGTTGGTGGTGCAGAAAAATCTCCAAGCTTTTTTCTACCCCGATACCGTGGCTGTCATCGGCGCTTCGGCGACGCCCGGCAAGGTTGGGCACACCATCGTGGCCAACATGCTGGAGGCCGGGTACAAGGGGCGCATCATCCCAGTGAACCCCAAGGGCGGAGAGATCGAGGGGCTCCCTGTCATTGCGGATGTCGCAGATCTGCCCGTAGGGCTCGATCTGGCCGTTATATCCGTGCCCCGCCGATTCGTGATGCCCTCCATGCAGGCCCTGGCCGCGATCAAGGTCAAGTCCGTCATTGTCATCACTGCCGGGTTCAAGGAAATCGGCAAGGAAGGGTGGTACCTGGAGCAGGAACTGCTGGAGCTCTGCCGCGAGCACAAGATCGCCCTGCTTGGTCCGAACT
>JAHJKV010000494.1 GCA_018822065.1 Pseudomonadota bacterium | reverse complement strand
GGGTTTTTTTGATGCAAAATTATCCGGTTTCATAGTTCCATTTCTTTAGCTTTGTGAAATTCAAATGCGACATCGGTGAAGGCTTTTATGTCGTATGTTCCATAGGCTCTTATTTTTTTAATAGGTAGTGTAGGAGATTGTGTCTCAATGCAGGAGACAGTTTCGGTCCAGTGTATCCTTTTTTTGGGGAGCGAAGGAAGTCAAGATTGGGGTTGTTGGACAAAACTATGCACGCCCCATTGTCTTGGAGAAGTGATTCCTCCCCATGTCAGATGGGGGTTAAAACGTCAGAGAAGTAGGGTTTCAAATATAGGGTTTTTCGGTTACCGTTCCCGAGTTTGTAAGCATGAGGGTCGTGATTGAATGGATCAACAATATGACGTGCTGATCGTGGATGACCACCAAATTGTCAGGGAAGGGCTCAAGTCTCTTCTCAGTGATGTGCCATGGGCGCGGATCGTTGGGGAGGCCCGGACAGTGCGCGAGGTTTTTGATATGGATTTCGGGAACCCGCCGCATCTGATCCTTATCGATCCCAATGTCTCAGGCGATGTCGACCTGGACTCTATCAAGCAGATCAAAGCTGTTCATCCATTCATTAAAGTGCTCGCCCTGACTGCAAACGAGTCCGAGGACTGGGTCTACAAGTGCCTCGAGGCCGGGGTGAACGGGTATGTGGTCAAGAAGTCGCCGTGCAGTGAATTGCTCATGGCCGCTCAGACCGTGCTTGATGGCAAAACCTTTTTAAGCCCAGGCGTTCTGGTGGATGTGGCCAAGGTGTACCTGGAAGGCCGACGTTCCAAACAGCCCGAAGCCCTGGTCGGCGCGTTGACTCACCGTGAGCGCGAGGTCTTCCAGTTGGTTGGTCAGGGTCACAAGAACCGCGAGATAGCCGAGCTGCTGTATATTTCCATTAAAACAGTGGAAAAGCACCGGGCAACCATGATGCGAAAGCTCCGACTCAAGTCGCCCGCCGATGTTCGCCGCCTGTGGGTTCTGCTCAAAGATACTTTCACCGCCCCGTAGTCCTGCCATCCCCTGACGCCACAGGAAATTGTTCCTTTCTTTCCTCACTATTGGTCCATCCCACGCGAGGGGAGGGCGGGATACTTTCGTTTCGTCCCTGAGCGATGTCCCTTGGGACTCGGAACCGCCGCATGTCCAGGTTCCATCTGAAAACACTCGTCTTTCATGGTGATATCACGTAGATTCGCCTGCGGAGGACGTATGGAACGAATCGGAATGAAAGAGGCATGGCGCAGGAGTAGCGGGCCGCGTGACATTCGCGCCGCATCGCTGCTCGCCCTGAAGGGTTTCTGCATGGGCGTGGCAGATATCATTCCCGGTGTCTCCGGTGGGACCATAGCGTTCATCACCGGCATCTACGAGGACCTGCTGGCCGCCATCAAATCCTTTGGGTTGGAGGTCTTTGGCCGGCTGGCCCGCCGGGACATTCCCGGCGCTCTCGCCATCTCCCATCTCAGATTCCTGCTTGTGCTGCTCTGTGGGCTGACCGTGGCCGCAGTGCTCATGTCGCGCATCATGCATCACCTGCTGGTGTCCTACCCGGTGTTTATCTGGTCGCTCTTTTTCGGGCTCATCATCGCCTCCATCCTGGTGGTGGGCCGCAGCGTGGGCAGATTTGGTGCCGTCGAAGTCCTGGCCCTGTGCCTGGGAGCCGTGGGGAGCTGGCTTCTTGTCGGAGTGGTGCCGGTGGTCACTCCAGAGGCGTTCTGGTTCATATTCTTTTGCGGCGCTCTGGCTGTCTGTGCCATGATTCTGCCCGGCATCAGCGGGGCATATATTCTGCTGTTGCTCGGCAAATATGAATTCATCACCCGCACGCTGAAAAATCCATTTGTGGATGGCAACTTACTGACTCTGCTTGTTTTCATTTCCGGCTGCGTGGTCGGAATCATGTCCTTTTCCCGGCTTTTGCACTACGTGCTGCTCCACTTCCGCAGGCCGTCGGTGAGTCTCCTGACCGGCTTCATGCTGGGAGCCCTGCGCAAGGTCTGGCCGTGGAAAGAGGTGCTGGAAACCCGACTGGTCGGTGGAAAAGCCGTGGTGATCCGGGAGGCGAATGTGGGGCCTGATGCCTTTGGTGGTCCCTTTGTCCTGGCTGTGGCGCTCATGCTCACGGGGTTTGCCCTGGTGATGCTTTTGGAAAGATTGAGCCGACGCGATGACTGAGGACGATTTCCTCGAAGAGTTGGCATTCTTCCAATTTGTGGGTACTCTTTCCTTGAAAACTCGCAGATGAAATTGGAAAAGATTCAAATAATCCGGCGCGAGTCTTGCTATAGATTGATGGGCGGCAGAAATGCCCCCGGCCCCATGTCGTAAACACAGGACACACAATGACACGGATACCAGTAGCCCAGGTCTGGTTCTTCAGGGACATACAGCGCGCCTTCGGCAAAGGCGTCGATCCCGAAGTGCTCATCGAAGTCCTGCTCAAGTTTGTGCTCATCGCTGGTCCCTTGGTGATGATCTTCGTTGTCTGGCGCTACTGGGACAAGGTGGTTTTCTTCGGGACTCGTGCCTATAACATGAAGAAGTTCAAGCCGATCCGAACCTGCATTGCCAAGCACCTGAAGAAGCGTGTCACCCTGGAGGTCTACGTTGTCGGGGCCAAGGCCCAACAGTTCATTGGGCGGGCCACGGTGACCAAGTTCGGCAAAAAACGATTGAGCGTCGGGTTTGTCACCGAGGTGCCTAACGCGCTGTCGCGAGTGATCACCGGCAAGCGGATTATCTGCTATTGCAAGCCGTTCAAGGTGGGCGGGAAGCGGATCAATTCGTTTTATACCTACATATTGCGGACGCAACCTGGGGTGGCCGGGATCAAGAGCGCGATCATGTATACCCCGGCGGACTATATCGACACCGTGCGTCGTTCCACGGCGCGTAAGCGCCTGGGGCAGGCCGGTGCAGTCCGGGTCAAGCTTTGGGGCGCAGCGAAGAAGGAAAAATTCACGGTCCTGGCCCCGGATTTCGAGACCGTCGAACAGGACGACAAAAGCTCCTGGAAGGCGGGGACCAAAGTGGTGAATATCTCCGCTGGCGGTCTCAAGCTGGAGGTGCATCCCAAGCGGGGCATGGTCCAGCCCAAGGTGAACGAGCAGGTGGTGCTCGAAGTGATGATTCTCAATCCGAGCAAGAGCACTTTCTCCAAATTTATCCTCATAGGTGCCCTCCGCAACGTAGCCCGACCGCCTTCAGGCACGGTCTATCTCGGCATTCAGTTCCTTTCCCTTGGCGAACGCACCGGCAGCCGTACCGTCAAATGGCAGACCATCAAGGACGAGGTGCCTGAGATCGCCAAACTGCTCGGGTAACTTTCCCGCTTCCAGTCATTCTTTTCCCGTGCACATGCCAGCAGACAGCACCTGCGGCGTTTCAAACGCAGGTGTATGTGTCGGAGGATTTCGTGAAGTGGGGGGGGGGCTGTCAGCGGCAGTCTTCGCACAGGCCGAAGAGGTACATCTTGTGGCGCGAGAGGGAGAACCCATAGCGCGCGGCCGCCTCTTCCTGGAGCCGTTCGATGTCCGGGTCGAGAACCTCGACGTTCTTGCCGCAGTTCTCACAGATCAGATGATCGTGGTGGTCCTGGCCGAAATGGGGCTCGTAGCGCGCAAAGCCGTCGCCAAAGTCCACGGCTTCTGCCAGCTTCGAGTTTTCCAGGAGTTTCATGGTTCGGTACACCGTTGCCTGGCCGATGGCCGGGTCGGTTTTCTTGGCCATGGCGTAAAGCTCCTCGGAGGAAACATGATCCTTCACGGTCATGAATGTCTCCAGGATGATGCGCCGCTGCGGGGTCATTTTCAGTCCCTCGCGCGCGAGATATTCGGCAAAGGCCTCTTTGGCGCTCTTCATGCGGTATCCAGGCTTCTCGTTTGCGTATTCCACGTAAATGCATAGGGAATAAACAGGTCTGGTGTCAATGCGCGTCCGCACCCATGTCGATATTCTCATGACGCATGCAGCCGGTCAGCTCCTAGTGTCATCAATAATTGGATCAGGCCAACACCTTTCTTGACAGCAACCCTCTCTCCCTTTTACAAACCCAGTCCCACGACGTATACGTCTATTTCCACTGGAGAGGTGGCAGAGTCCGGTTTAATGCGGTGGTCTTGAAAACCACTGAGGGTTTGCGCCCTCCGGGGGTTCGAATCCCTCCCTCTCCGCCAGAAATAAAGTGAGTTATTTTAGGCACTTATGTGCATGAAATGGCTCATTTTTCTTTGAGAGAACTGTCGAGGGAGGATGAATTCTTGGGTATTTAATTCGGGGCTTCTTCCTTTTGTGTGAGGTGATAGCCTGTCTCACACTTCCGGTTGACAGAAACGGTGAAAAGAGTCGAGATAGCTCCACGTGCCTGATTACGACATCATCATATGCGGAGCTGGTCCCGCCGGAAGCGCCACGGCACTTCACTGCGCAAGGGCAGGATTTTCAGTGCTTCTCCTTGACTCACGCCGATTTCCCCGCGAAAAACCTTGCAGCGACGCATTGTCATCAGCGGCGATTGCTTCCATCCGCGAGCTTGGCCTGGAAGATCGCCTGCTCGAATTGCCTCACGCCAAGACCCGCGAGATCGCTTTTTATGGTCCAAACGGGGAATCGGTCACCGTCCCCATCCCAAAGATCGACAAGGATGCCCGTGCCGCAGCCGTCATCTGCCGTCGGGTGCTCTTTGATGAAATGCTTTTTGAGGCCGCCCGCGAGGAGTGCGAGGTCATGGACTGGTGCCGGGTCACGGAACTCCTGAAAGAGAATGGTCGGATAGGCGGCGTTCGGGCCGATCGTGGCGGCGGGCGCATGGTGGAGTTCACCGCCAGCGCCGTGGTCGGTGCGGACGGGGCCAACTCCTTGGTGGGCCGCCATCTGGGCCTGCCGCGCTACCCAGACTACAGGGCCCTGGCCGCCCAGACCTATTACCGCCAGGTCACTGGCCTGCGCGGCAATCTGGAAATCCACTTTCTGGAGGAGACCCTGCCGGGATATCTGTGGATATATCCCTCAGAAACCAGTCAGACCAACGTCGGTCTGACCATCCCCCTGGCCGTTAGCCGCGAGAAACGAATCAAGCCGGCGAAGATTTTCCAGGCAGCCCTGGCCTCCGAAGCGCTCCGGGAGCGGTTCACGTATGCAGAGCGGATGGACAATATCTACGTGCGCGTTCTCCCGGTGGGCAACCCCATGCGGGAAATCCATGGCAATGGGGCGCTGCTGGTGGGTGACGCGGCTGGCCTGGTCTCGCCCTGCAGCTCCGAGGGGGTAGCCAATGCGCTCCTGTCCGCCAAGGTGGCGAGTGAAACCCTGGTCCGGGCCATCGGTGCTGGTGACTGCTCGGAGGCGGGCCTGTGCGACTATCCCTACCGCCTCTGGAAGCTCCTCTCCCCGCAGTTGGAGATGGCCTCGCGCCTCTCCTCTCTGCGCACCCCCAAGGCCATCGGCAGCCTGATCCGCTCGGCCTCGCGCAGGCCGCACAACGCGGGCTGGATCTCCGGCGTGCTCATAGGTTCAGCCTTGCCCTCCGAGGAACTGGAAGACCTCCTCGCCTATCTCCGCTTCTTCATCAACTGACCCAGAAGTGGCCCCGCACACCTGTGCCACCATCGGCCCAGCCTGTCCCAACCGGTGTGACCCTGGGTCACAGGTGGCACAGCTCTCCCCACTGTCGAATAGCGGAGAGTTCTCACTGTAATTATTTGCAATAAAAGTATTTCCTGTTTGTAAATTGCCTGCCTGACATGAATGGCATGTGTCTTGATCTATCCCTGGGGAACCCACCCACGGAGGACGCCATGAAAGACACGCTCAGACATTACTTAAATCCCCTGCACATCCTCTGTCGTCTCCGCCAGTGCGGCATCTCCGCACCCACGGCCAGAAAGGTCTGCCTGGCGTACGAACGCGTCTACACCAAGGTGCTCTAACCAACCTGAACCAACTGGAGGACGGCATGCCCGACAGACAGAAACTCGCCAACGCCATTCGCGCCCTTTCCATGGACGCCATCCAGCGCGCCAATTCCGGACACCCTGGTGCCCCTCTGGGCATGGCTGATATCGCGGAAGTGCTCTTCAACGATTTCATGGTCCACAACCCGGCCAACCCGAAGTGGCCCAATCGTGACCGTTTCGTCTCGTCCAACGGGCACGGCTCCATGCTGCTCTATTCCATCCTGCACCTGACCGGCTATGATGTGACCACTGACGACCTCAAGAACTTTCGTCAGCTCGGCTCCCGAACCCCTGGTCACCCGGAATACGGCATCACCTCCGGCGTGGAGTCCACTTCCGGCCCTCTGGGCCAGGGTATCGCCTGTGCCGTGGGCATGGCCGTGGCCGAGAAGATTCTCGCCGCCCGCTACAACCGCGACGGCTTCAACATCATGGACCATTTCACCTACGTCTTTATGGGCGACGGCTGCATGATGGAAGGGCTCTCCCATGAGGCCGCCTCCCTGGCCGGAACCCTTGGCCTGGGCAAGCTCGTCGCCTTCTGGGACGACAACGGCATCTCCATCGACGGCTGCGTGGATGGCTGGTTCGCGGATGACACGGCGGGCCGCTACGAGGCCTACGGCTGGCATGTGGTGCGCGGAGTGGACGGCCACAACCCCAAGGCGATCCACCGGGCCGTGGAAGCGGCCAGGGCGGAGACCGAGCGTCCCTCGCTCATCTGCTGTCGCACGGTCATCGGACAGGGCGCGCCCAACAAGTGCGGCTCGGAAAAATGCCATGGTGCCCCCCTGGGTGAGGCGGAGATCGCCTGTGCCCGCGAGCACATGAACTGGCCCCACCCGCCTTTCGAGATCCCCGAAGACGTGGCCGACGCCTGGGACGCCCGCACCCAAGGCGCCATGGCAGAAATGCAGTGGCTGAATCAGATGGCCGATTATTCACGGACCTTCCAGGAAACGAGCGAGGAATTCCTGCGGTGTATGCGCGGAGAACTTCCCGCAGGCTTCGAGGACACAGCCGAGGTTTTTGTGCGCAGAGTGCAGCAGTCCGGCACCGACCTGGCCACCCGCAAAGCCTCCCAGCAATCCATCGAGGGTCTGGCCCCGTTGCTGCCCGAACTCTTTGGCGGTTCGGCCGACCTGGCCGGCTCCAATCTGACCCGTTGGTCCGGCTCCAAAACCGTGTTCGGCGATGACTGGACCGGCAACTATCTCAACTTCGGGGTGCGCGAGTTCGCCATGGCCGCCATGATGAACGGCCTGGCCCTGCACGGCGGGTTCATTCCCTACGGCGGCACCTTCCTGGTCTTTGCGGACTACTGCCGAAACGCCATGCGCATGTCCGCGCTCATGGGGCTCCGGGTGCTCTATGTGCTCACCCACGACTCCATCGGCGTGGGCGAGGACGGCCCCACCCACCAGCCCGTGGAGCACGTCTCCTCCCTGCGGCTCATTCCCAACATGCATGTCTGGCGTCCTTGCGACGACGTGGAATCCGCGGCGGCCTGGAAGGCGGCCATCACCCGTACCGACGGGCCAGCCAGTC
>JAHJKV010000493.1 GCA_018822065.1 Pseudomonadota bacterium | reverse complement strand
AGGCCCCCGTCGCCGCCGAGATCGTTCCCAGCTTTCAGCTGGTGGAGGGCGGCCTCAGGGTGACCGTGCCCGTGACCCCCTAGCTCGCGACGTCACTCAATCGTCACAATCCGGACATGCTGATGTAACGTGGATGCGGCAGATATTCTGCTGGTTCATAGTGTGCCGCTTGGACGCGGCAGCATCCCGGAGAAAAAAGACGTGGCAGCACGGATCAAAGTTTCAGCACGAAATCTCGATTTCTACTACGGGGACTTCAAGGCCCTGGAAGCGATCAACCTGGACTTCGAAGAGAAGCAGGTGACCGCCCTCATAGGTCCTTCCGGTTGTGGCAAGAGCACCTTTCTGCGGTGCATCAACCGGATGAACGACCTGATTGCGGGCACCCGGGTGAAGGGCATCATGACCCTGGACAATGCGGATATCTATGCCCCTGGGCTGGATGTCGTGGCCCTGCGTCGTCGGATTGGCATGGTCTTTCAGAAGCCCAACCCCTTCCCCAAGACCATTTTTGAGAACGTGGCCTATGGACTGCGGGTGAACGGCATTTCCGACAAGGCCTACCTGGATCAGCGGGTGGAGGAGAGTTTGCAATGCGCGGCGCTTTGGGACGAGGTCAAAGACCGTCTGCATTCCTCGGCCCTCGGCCTTTCCGGCGGTCAGCAGCAGCGTCTGTGCATCGCCCGGGCCCTGGCCGTGCAGCCCGAGGTGCTGCTCATGGACGAGCCTGCCTCGGCCCTTGATCCCATCGCCACTCAGAAGATCGAGGACCTGATTCATGAGCTCAAGAAGGATTTCACCATCATCATCGTGACCCACTCCATGCAGCAGGCGGCCCGGGTTTCAGACCTGACCGCCTTTTTCTACATGGGTCGGCTTGTGGAGGTGGACGAGACCAAGACCATGTTTACCAAACCCAGGAACCAGCAGACCGAGGATTACATTACTGGTCGTTTTGGCTAGGTGTTTTGCTGGCCGTCCGCTGAGGGCTGGATTTTACGAAATGAACGGGTCGACCGCCACGCGGCAACATGAGCCGCCGATGTGAGGATAAGAGATGGAACAGAGAGCGCATTTTACGGAAAAGCTTGAGGAACTGAAGATGCTGGTGCTGCGGATGGCAGCCATGTGCGAACGGGCTGTCCGCAACAGCCTCAAGGCATATTTCGAGACCGATGCCGTCCTGGCCGAAGAGATCATCGAGGCGGACAACGACATCAACGAACTCGAGGACCAGATCGACAAGCTGGTGCTGGAGATGCTTGCCTTGGGTCAGCCCATGGCCGGAGATCTGCGCACGGTGCTCGGCAGCGGACGGATCATCATCAACCTGGAGCGTCTGGGCGACGAGGCTGTGAACATGGCCCACCGGGCGCTCTTTCTTTCCACCCGTCCCCCTCTGCCCCACAACGAGCACATGGAACAGCTGGCCGATACCGTGACCAGGATGCTCTCCATGGCCCTCAAGGCCTTTGTTGATCGGGACGTCAAGCTGGCCGAGCAGGTCTGCAACATGGACAACCTAGCAGACGAACTCTATATCAAACTTCTCAAGGAATATATCTCCGGCATGGTCACCGAGACCCGCGTGGTCGAGCGCGGGGTGCATGCCATTCTGGCCATCCGTCACCTGGAACGCATCGGTGATCTGTCCACCAACGTCAGTGAATCCGTCATTTTCATCGTGCAGGGCGAGAGCGTGAAGCACCGCTGCAAGGCATAGCACGCGAATTTTCAGAGGCGAGCCTTGGTTGCTTCAAAGACCGGCCCAAAAGCGTATTGCTGGGGCCGGTCTTTTTCGTGCGCCTGGCGCTTGCAAGCTCCGCACAGGAGCGATACCCTGCCCCTCGGAGGATTTTCAGATGAGTCACATTGGACTGTATTGGGTACATGGCAGGGATGCCAAGCCTTGGGGAACCAAGAGCCAGGGGCTACGGGACGTGGCTGCGGAATTCGGGCTTGAGATGCTCGCGCCGGATTTTCGTGGGGTCATGGACCCGGATCAGCGGGTGCGGATGCTGGTGGAGACGATCGGCGACCGGCCCGGCCCTCTGGTGCTGGTAGGCTCGTCCATGGGCGGATATGTGTCCACCGCCACCTGCCATGAACTGGACGTGAGCCGGGTCTTTGCCCTGGCTCCGGCCTTTGGTCTGCCCGGCTACCGTTGGCAGGAGTTCCCCTGGCTTCAGACGCCCGTGGAGATCGTGGCGGGCTGGCGCGATGCGGT
>JAHJKV010000492.1 GCA_018822065.1 Pseudomonadota bacterium | reverse complement strand
AGCAGGCGGGGGATGGTGGCCAGGGCCTCGGGCGAATCGTGCCGACCCTGCTGGTCGTGCAGGGCCTGGGCCTCGACGGCGACGCGGGCCAGCCCGTCCTTGTCCATGGCCTCGGCAGCCTTGCGGAGTCTGGCGGCTTCCTCCGCTGCCTGCTGTCCGGCCAGTTCGGGGTCGGGCCGCAGGATGACCACGCTTCGGTGGGTGTTTTCCAGCAGGTGGGTGCGGATCAGTTTCTCAAACACGGGCTTGCCGTCGTCCACTTCCTTTTTGAGCTTGGCCAGGGGGGCCTCGAAGGCAAGCAGGGCCAGGGGGTCGTTGCCATAGAGCCAGGTGGAGAGCGCCCGGAACATGAGGGAGAGCCCGCGCGGATACGAACCGGTGTTGTTCTCGCGCAGGTCGAATTCCAGGGAATTGATGCCTGCCTCGATGTCGTGGGGATGCACGCTGTCTGCAAGGTCTACGAGCACCTGTTCGATGACGGTCTCTGCCTCGGCGATGTCAGCCTCTTCGATGCCCTTCAGGCCCACGGAAAAATACATCTGGCGCAGGTCGGTCTCCAGGCCCACCCCGGTCAGGTCTTCGCCTAGGCCGGAGTCGAGCAGGGCCTTGCGCAGGGGGGAGGAGGGCAGGCCGATGAGGATGTGTTCCAGCACGTCCAGGCGGAGGTTCAGGTTCGGGTCTGCGGTTTCGGGCAGGCCGAAATTCATGGTGAACATGGCCTGGGAGTCGCCCTCGGAGGCGGCATAGGGCTTGACGAGCCGAACAGGGGCGGCCAGGGGCGGCTGCAGGGCGATCTCCGGCGAGGGAACGCTACGCTCAAAACGGGAAAAATAGGCATCAAGCGCCTTGAGCCGCTGTTCCGGGTCGTCGTCGCCATAGAAAAAGGCCCAGGCATTGCTCGGATGGTAGTACCGTCGGTGGAAGTCCTCGAACTGTTCAAAGGTCAGTTCCGGGATGACAGCCGGGTCGCCGCCAGAGTCCAGGCTGTAGCAGTTGTCCGGAAACAGCGAGTTCTGGGTGTGTTCGGAGAGCAGGCCGTCCGGCGAGGAATAGGCCCCCTTCATCTCGTTGAAGACCACGCCCTTGTAGACGAGTTCACCATCGGCCTCGAAGTTCGGACCGGGCTCGAAGTGCCAGCCTTCCTGCTTCAGGGTGTCGGGAGTGAGCCTGGGGAAGAATACGGCGTCCAGGTAGACGTCCACCAGGTTGTTGAAGTCCTGGTGGTTGGTGCTTGCCACGGGGTAGCAGGTCTTGTCCGGGAAGGTAAGGGCGTTCAAAAATGTCTGCAGCGACCCCTTGAGCAGCTCCACAAAAGGTTCCTTGACCGGGTATTTCTCCGAGCCGCAGAGCACGGAATGCTCCAGAATATGCGGCAGTCCGGTGGAATCCGCCGGTGGGGTGCGGAAGCTGATGCCGAAGACCTTGTTTTCGTCCTTGTTTTCCATGGAGAGCAACCGACCGCCCGTGGCTGCGTGCTCATATATTCTCGCCGTGGAGGCGTATTCCGCCACCTCGGTTTCCAGGATGCATTTGAATCCGTGTATCAGGTCCATGCTCAGCTCCAGGTTGTCACTCGCGGGCCGCCGAAAGAGGTCGCGATTGTCGCTCATTTGGTTTCATGCGTGTGCGCATTTCCCATTCTTACAAAAAAACCGAAGGAAAAGAAAGGATCGCGAGTGATTTTAGGCAAAGGGAAACACAGGGGTTCTTTGTTTGATGCAGGGGAAGGGGACTGGCGAATGACAGCGGTTTGCTGTAGGTTGACGTCATGACCTGGGATGCGGAAAAATATGAAAATTGGTTTGCCTCGGACCGGGGGCAGGCCGCGCTCTTCAGTGAGCGCCGCCTTCTGGACCTCATGGTGGCGGGCTGGCCCAGGCGGGGCACCAAGCTGCTGGAGGTCGGCTGCGGCACCGGCCTGTTCCTGGAATCCCTCTGGCAGATGGGCTTTGACGTCACCGGCGTCGATCTCTCACCCGGCATGGTCAAGGCCGCCAGAAGTCGCTTCGGCAACCGGGCCGAGATCAGCGTGGGCAACGGCGAATGCCTGCCCTTTTCCTCGGGCGAATTCGACTACGTGGTCCTTTGGACCGTACTGGAATTTTGCGCCGACCCAGGGGCCATGCTCCGCGAGGCGGCGCGGATAGCCGAACAGGGCGTTCTGGTTGGGTTTCTCAACCGCTGGTCCTTCTACTACCACTCCCACGGCAATGCGCCCCAGAAGACCCTGGGTCAGGGTCGCTGGTATTCCTGGCCGCAGATGAAGCGGATGATCAGCGTGAACGTGGAACGCGCACCGGAAACGGCTCGGTCCGTGCTCCCCGGCCCGGTCACCACCTGGCGCAACGACCAACCCTACCGGTTCATCAACAGCCGCTGTATCCCCCCCTGGTTCGGTGCCTTCACCGCCGCCCGCGTGGACTTCAAGAACGAACGTCCCCTGACCCCCATCGCCATCTTCCCCGAAGCCGGCTGAGCCCCCCAAGAACGTTCACGTTCGCAGAGGGTCTCGGCCATACGTCGTATTGGCCGGACAGCAAGTGCGGGCCTTTTTTGCGGGTTAGGAGCCTCCGGCGGCCAGAGGGGCATGGCCCCTCTGGACTCCCATTTAGGGCTCGCAGAGGATGGCTGCAGTAGCTTTGGTGCAGGTGGAGTGGTCCGGGGGGAAGTCGGTTCGACCGATGGTGGTCACTGGGCGCATGCCGATGATGGAGTTCAGGATGTAGGCGTGATCGAAGCGGGACAGGCTCTCCAGGCCGAGGGGTTCCTCGCGGATGGTCAGTACCCTGGCGGCGGCTTCCAGGGCCGTGGAGGGGAGCTTGTAGCAGGTGGCCGGGGTGATGAACCGGCCGGAACGGGCAAAGAGCAGGGCGGAGCTATTTGCCTCCAGCAGGTTGTAGTCCATGTCCAGCAGCACCGCGCTGTCAAAACCTTCCGCCGTTGCCCTGGCCAGGGCGCGGGCATGGAACATGTGGTTCATGGTCTTGTGGGCGGACAGGGTGCTGACGTGACGCTCCGGGCAGACCTGGAGGCGGAAGACCCGCTCCGGGTCCGGGGTATGGGGCCGGGCCGTGACCAGGGGTTCGATCACCTCGCCGTCCAGGAAGCAGTATATGTTGATCCGGGCCGGGTGCCGCTCCAGGCCATTTTTCCCGAGGACTTCACCGATGATTCTGGAGAAGGTCTCGGCCTCCAGGGGCGCATGAGCCAGGTCCAGCTCCACCAGGGCTGCTGTGAGCCGCCGCAGGTGGCTGTCCAGATGGCAGATGGTCCGGCCATTGTAATAGAGCGTCTCAAACACGCCCGTTCCGAAACGGAAGGCTTCGCCCTCCAGGCTGAGGGCCACCCTGTCTTCGCCCAACTCGCCCCGATACCAGTAGATCATCGTTTTCCCCCACGCAGGAACTTGGCCGCCTTGGCCATGGTTTCCAAATACTCGCTCGCCGGGTCGGAGTCCACTACGATGCCGCTTCCGGCATAGAACGTGAGCCTGCCCTGGTCCAGGTCGTGCACGGCAGTGCGGATGCAGATGGAGGAGTCCATGGTCTGTTTGTTCTCGATACATACGAAACTACCGCAATAGACCCCGCGCGAATGGGGCTCCAGACGATCGATGAGTTCCATGGCCCGATGCTTGGGACAGCCGGTCACCGAGCCGCCGGGAAAGGCGTCGAAGAGCAGGTCCAGGCAGTCGGAGCCTGGCCGAAGCTCGCCGCGCACGTTGGAATACATCTGAAGCAGGTTGTCCACCCGGAAGATGGACTGGTGGCCTTCCACGCGCACCGAGCCGTATTCGCAGTGATGGGAGATGTCGTTTCGGATCAGGTCCACGATCATGGACAGCTCGGCCTGTTCCTTGGGCGAGGAGCGCAGTATTTCCTCCAGGGCCGGGTCGTAGGCGAGGTTGGCGTCATAGGCCAGGGTGCCCTTGACGGGCTGGGACATGACCTGGCCGTCCGTCACCTTGAGGAACCGCTCGGGCGAGGTGGAAAGGATGCGCTGCTGGCCGCTGGTGAACCAGGCGTAAAACGGGGCGGGATGGCGGCTATACAGATCAAGGAAAAGTGCCAGACTGTCGAGGTCCGGCGCGGGCTGGTCAAAGCGGATGGAGAGATTGAGCTGGTAGGTCTGGCCGTCGAGAATATGTTCAAGTGTCCTGCGAACGCCCTGTTCATAGCGCTCCTGCGTCAGGGAGGACACCGGCTCGGGCAGGGAGGGGCGTGCCTGGGCTGGGGCGTGGGGTGCCGTGTCTGCCAGCTGGGCCAGGGCTCGGGCCTGCCCGGCGTCGCGGGCCGTGATCGTGCAGGTTTCGCCCTCGGCGTCATGGATGAGCAGGGCGGCATACTGCTTGAGGTGTCCCTGGGGCAGGGGGGCGGGTTTGGTGGTCGCCACTCCCCGCAGGCGCATGCCCAGCTCGTAGGAGAGATAGCCGAGGGTGGGACCGGGAACGATATTGGGGCCGGAAGTGTCGAAGCAGAAAGTCTTGATCTGTTCCCTGGTCGTGTCGGCGTCGATATGCAGCTCGGCCAGGGGGTCAAGGGCCACGATGCTGCGTTTTTCACCCGGATAGCCCGGCCCGGAGAGCAGCAGGTCTGCCCCGCGCTCACGGGCGAGGTGGGCGGCCAGGGCCAAAAAGCGCCCGGAGTCGAGGCTACGCGAGACCGAGTGCATGGAGCGCATAGGCAACGTAGTATCCCCCATCCTGGGTCAGAAAGGATTCTGGGTGGAATTGATAGCCCAGGAGCGGGCGGGTGCGGTGCCGAAGGGCCATGGGGACGCGATCGCGGTTCACGGCCAGCAGGTCCAGGTCGGGGCCGAGGCTGGCGCAGAAGAGGGAGTGGTAGCGGGCCACTTCCAGGGTCTTTCCCCCCAGCTCGATTTTCTCGGTCTTGCCGTGAATGCAGCCGGGCAGCCGCCGGGTGGTGCCGCCGAAATGTTCGTTCAGGGCCTGCATGCCCAGGCAGATGCCGAGCACGGGCAGGCCGGAGTCCAGGGCGCGGGCATGGGCGGGATAGTCTGTCGGGCGGCCCGGACCGGGCGAGAGCACGAGCAGGTCGGCGTGAAGCGCCAGGGAGCCGTCCGCCAGGCGGGCATAGGGCTCGACCACTATCTGGGCCTGGGAGGTCGTGGCCAGAAGGTGCTCCAGGTTGCGGGTGAAGGAGTCGTTGTTGTCGATGAGCAGGATGTGCACAGATTCTCTTGTAGCTTCCGGGGCTGAAGGTTTTCTGCTAGGGTGGTCCTGTCCTGAGGCGCCGTGCGCAGTATCGGGACTCGGGCCGCAAATGGCAAGGCCCAGTCCAGGGAAATCGAATCAGGGAAATCGGAGCATGGGAGGCAACATGGCATCGAATGTCTATTTTTGGAACCTGCGGACGAATCTCAACCAACCTTTCCACAAACGCATGGCCAAGCTCCTGGAGCTGGCCGGGCTTCGTGGCATCGTGCAGGAAAACGACCTCACCGCCCTGAAACTCCATTTCGGCGAGCGCGGGACCACCGGTTTTTTGCGTCCCCTGTGGCTCAAGCCAGTCATCGACGCAGTTCTGGCAATCGGGGGCAAACCCTTTTTGACAGACGCCTCCACCCTCTACGTGGGTCAACGGGGCGAGGCGGTTTCCCATGCCATGCAGGCTGCGCGCCACGGCTTCGACGCCATGACCCTCGGTGCCCCCGTGATCATCGCGGACGGGCTCAAGGGCGGCTACCAGGAGGAGGTGGCGGTGAAGGGCAAGCACCTGAAGAGCGCCTTCATCGCCGGTGCCATCACCGAGGCAAATTCCTTCATCTCGGTCAACCACTTCAAGGGGCATGAGCTGGCCGGGTATGGCGGAGCCCTGAAGAATATAGGCATGGGTTGCGCCAGCAAACAGGGCAAGATGCAGCAGCATATGACCACCGGACCGACCGTGCACCAGGACAAATGTGTGGGCTGCGGCAGCTGCGTGCGGATTTGCGCGGCCAAGGCCCTGAGCCTCGACGAGGGGGCCCGGGTAGTCCTGAACGAGGAGTTGTGTGTGGGCTGTGGCGGTTGTTTCCTGGCCTGCAAGAACGGCGGCCTTGAGATCAACTGGAAGACGGATGTGGCCCACTTCCTGGAAAAGATGATGGAGTACGCGGCTGCGGTTCTGGTGCCCAAGGCGGGTCGCTGCCTGCACCTGAATTTCGTCATGGACGTTGTGCCCGACTGCGACTGCGTGGGCTTCACGGACCTGCCCATCTGTCCGGACCTGGGCATCCTGGCCTCCTCCGACCCCGTGGCCTGCGACCAGGCGGCCATGGACCTGGTGAACGCCGCGCCGCCGCTCTATGCGGGCAAGCTGCCCAAGGGATACGAGCCGGGGCAGAACAAGTTCAGGGCCTTGCACCCGCACGTGCCCGAAGACTTCGGCCTGGGCTATGCTGAGTCATTGGGCCTGGGCAGCCGGGAATATGAGCTGAAAAAAATCTAGCGCACTAATTCGATCGCATTAAATCGATCGTATCAATGCCCAGGATGCCGGGGTCGAGGAAGTCGCGGACCGCGAGGTCTTTTTCGCCCAGTTCGGTGAGGTGGACCAGCCGGGGCTTCTGGGGATGGAGCTTGGAGTCCAGGCAGATGCGCACCGAGGGCCGGAGCGGCACTTCCGGGTTCACGGCCATGACCACCCCGTGCTCGCCATTGGTGAGCCGCACCAGACTGCCCACAGGGTAGATGCCCATGAACTTGATGAAATGGGAGGTGACGTCCTGGTCGAGGAGGGTGGCCCGCCACTGATACATGTGCCCGAGGATGCGCGGGGCAGGCTCCGGGTCGCGGTAGGGAGTGCGGCTGGTCATGGCATCGAAGAGGTCGGCCACGGCGATGATCAGGGCCATGGGGCTGATGGCTTCAGCCTTGAGCCCGGCGGGATAGCCGCTGCCGTCCAGACGTTCGTGGTGTTCGAGGATGGCGCGCAGGACTTGGGCGTCCGCACCTTGCAACTGCAGTATCCCATGGCCCATCTCGGGCCGACGTCGCACCAGTTCCTGCTCCTTGGGCGTGAGTTTTCCGGGCTTGTTCAGGATGTTCATGGGAATGTGGGCGCGACCGATGTCGTGGAACAACCCGGCCAGGCCGAGCTGTTTCAGGGTCGTGTCCTTCATGTTCAGGTAATCGCCGAGGGCCAGGCTGAGGATGCCCACGTTGACGGAATGGGCCACGGCATAGTCGTCACTGATTCCGCGCTTGAGCATGGCCGTCAGGGCCGAGGCGTTCTGGCGGAGGCTCCCAAGCAGGGCATCAATGACCGGTAGCGTCGACAGGTGGTCGAAATCTTGTTTCTGGCGGGCCCTCTGAAAGACGTCTTGCATGTGGGCGAGGGTGTTCCGGTAGGTTTTTTCCGCTTCGGGTAGCCCGGCCCGAAGGGCCGTGATCTTGCGCTTCCGGGCTTCCTCGGCCTGCTGAGCGGCCTCGGCCTTTGCCGAACGCCGGGCCAGGGCCTCGGCCAGCAGCCGGTCTTGCTCCGCTTTCCTGGCGGCTTGCTCCTCGGCTAACTTTCGGGCCTCTTCCTGGGCTTTGTGCTGAGCCGCTTCCTCGGCCAATCGGCGTGTCTCTTCTTCAGCTTTTCGTTTCGCGTCGTTTCGCGCCTTGATTCGTGCGTCTTCCTCGGCTTGTTTGCGCGCTGCCTCTTCGGCTTGCTGCTGCGCAAGCTCCGCCGCTTTTCGGCGTGCCTCGGTCTCCTGCCTCGCCTCTTCTTCGCGTTTTCGGCGTTCTTCCTCGGCCAGTCGCGCGGTCTCTTCAGCCTTGCGCTTGGCTTCTTCCTCTTCCTGCTGCTTTTTCCGGGCCATTTCCTGGGCGCGTTTACGTCTGGCTTCCAGTTCAGCCTGCTGGCGTGCCTCTTCTTCGGCTTGCTTTCTGGCTTCTTCTGCTTGCTGCTGGGCAAGCTCGATGGCCCTGCGGCGCGTGGCTTCCAGTGCTGCTTTCTGCCGGGCTTTTTCTTCAGCCTGCTTTTGTGCCGCTGCTTCAGCTTCTTTTTTTGCCTGGGCTTCGGCCAGTGCCCTGGCTTCCTCTTCCGCTTTCCTACGGGCATCCGCTTCAGCCTGCCGCCGTGCCTGCTCGATGGCCCTGCGGCGTCTAGCTTCCAGTTCAGCCTTGAGCCGGGCTTCCTCCTCGGCCTTGCGCTTGGCTTCTTCGGCCTGCTGCTTTGCGAGTTCCTGAGCGCGTTTGCGTCTGGCCTCCAGTTCGGCTTCGTTTTTGGCCTGCGCCTCTGCCAGTGCCCTGGCTTTATCTTCTGCCTTCTTGCGAGCCTCGGCCTCGGCCTGTTGCCGGGCAAGCTCGATGGCCCTGCGGCGCTTTTCTTCTTCTTCGACCTTGAGCCGGGCTTGCTCTTCGGCCCTGCGTTTGGCTTCTGCTTCGGCCCGGAGTCTTGCGGCGGCTTGGGTTTTGGCCAGTTCAGCCGCCCGTTCAGCCACCTGTTCGGCTGCCTTTTTTTTGGCCTCCGCTTCGGCCAGCTGGCGCGTCTTCGTCTCGGTCTCGGCCTGCTTTTTCTGGTTGGCCCTGGCAATGGCCTCCCGGCGCAACCGTTCTCGCTCGGCTTCCTCGTCCTGTGCCTTCTGCTTCGCCGCCTTGGCCTTGGCCTGCGCCTCGTCTTGTGCCTTGCGGCGGGCAGTTTCGGCCTCAAGCTGCTGGGCTTCTTCCTGGGCCTGTTCCCGCTTCCAGGCCTCGTAGTCGAAGTCCGGGTCGATCATCACCTCGACAACGTGTTTGGGGATAAATTCCGCGATATCTGACGGCTGAGTGATGGGCTTGGTCACGAGCACCAACGGGTCGGCATCAGAGCCCTTGCCGTACTGGACCACGAACATGCCCTCGCGCAGGCTGATCTTGTGGACCGTCCGCATCCGTGTGTTCGTGTTCTTCACCATCTGCATTCCCGTTTGAGGCACAAGCGCAGGCTATCCGGACCTGACAGGGGAGCCATGGTCAGGTGGAACCGCAAGATATCCTTGTTTTGTGAGAAGTTCTACCAGCCGCAGGCAGTTCTCGGCCACAAAGTCCGCCCCTGCCGCCTGGAGGGTCTGCAGGTCGAGATTGCCGCTGGACACTCCGGCTGTGAGGGCGCCCGCCGCCTTTCCGGTGTCGATGTCCAGGGTATGGTCGCCGACCATGAGCGAATGCTCGGGCACGGCACCGAGGCGGGTCAGGGCCGTGTGCAGGTGGACCGGGTTTGGCTTCACCCCGCTGACGTCCTCCCGGGCGAGGAACACATCGCAGTGGCGTTCGATGGCCGGGAACACGGTCTTTACCGCTGCCGTGGAATTGCGGGTGATCACGCCCACGCCCAGGCCGCGTCCGCGCAGGTCGGCCAGGAGGTCCAGGGTGAAGGGAAAAAGCCTGCCCAGCCGGGCGGCATCCAGCTCCGTGGCCTGAATGACCAGTCGCCCCCGGCAGTGGAATTCCAGGGCCAGGTCCCGGCCCTCAAACTCCTCGACCTCCGCGGCCAGATCGTCCAGCCATTCCAGGGCGGGCTTTTCCGGAACCTCGGGCCGTTCCCCGGTAAAGGCTTCGGCCAGGGCTGCAACTTTCCGTTTCAGCATGGGAAAATCGATGGTCAGTTCCGCCAGGGTGCCATCAAAATCAAAAACAATGGCTTGCAGTTTCATATGTCTCCGGCGGCACAAACCGCACAGGTGGTTGTCTTGGCCCTTGCATGCCAGGCCGTCCTCGCGCTAAGTCCATGCCCATGACTTCCAGTTTTGATGCGATCATCGCTGGTGGCGGTCCTGCCGGGGCCGCCGCAGCCAGAGTGCTGGCCGGGCGTGGCTACCGGGTGGCGGTGGTCGACCGTGCCGTGTTCCCGCGCAAGAAGCTTTGCGGCGGCCTGCTCACCTGGAAAACCGTGCGGGTCCTTGAAGCCGTGTTCGGACTGGACGAGACCGCCCTGCGGGAGCAGGGACTCGTCGATTACGAGGCAGACTCCTATGCCCTGCTGCACCGGGGGCGGGTTTTTTCCCGCGACCAAGGCTTCCATCCCTTCCTGCTGGTGGACCGCAGCCGCTTTGATGCGCACCTCCTGGGTCTGGCTCAGGAGGCCGGAGCAGAGGTTATGCAGGGCGTGGGCGCGGCCCACTGTATCCCTGCCGAGGGGGTGGTGGCAACCACGGATGGGCGGGAACTGACGGGCCGTTTCATCATCGGTGCCGATGGTGCCAACAGCCGTCTGCGTCGCGCTCTTGGGGTCGATCGCAGGCGGTGGTACGCCGGTCTGGCCCGGGCGGTCGAGTTTCATGTTGACCGAGGCGACATGCCGGAAGGGTATCGTGACCTGACCGAGCCGGAATTGCACGTCGGGTATAACCGGGCCGGATATGCCTGGGTGTTTCCTGGGCGCGACCGGCTGTGCATCGGCATGTGCGGCCTGGAAGAGGCGGGTGGGGCCTGTCGGACCCATTTCGCTGAATTTTTGAATCAGCTCGGCCTGGACCCGGAGGCGCAGGAGATACACGGTCACCCGCTGCCTTATGGCAACTGGCTTGCCAATCCCTGTGCCGGAAAATTGCTCCTGGCCGGGGATGCGGCTGGATTTGTCGAGCCGCTCCTGGGCGAAGGTATATTTTACGCGCTGATGACCGGGCGGTATGCAGCCGAAAGCATTGCCACGGCGCTTTCGTCCAGGTCGGACCCTGCCGAGGCCTACCGGGCCCGCCTTGGCCAGTTCATCGTCCCGGAGCTGCGGGGGGCAAACGTCATGCGCTCGGTGTTTCTGCGCTCCATTGCCCTGGCAGGCTATGCCCCGTTCCAGTTCTTTATGCGCCGTGCGTCCCGACCACTCCTCAAGATGGTCCATGGTCAGCGCTCCTGGCGGTTCATGCAAACCAAGACCTGGGATTTCTAGCGCCGTGAAACCAGCGGGGCTCGCGCCAGCAAGGGCCTGTCAGCAGCAGCAGGACAACCCGCAGGTGTTCGTGCTGCTGCTGTAGTGGCTCCCTCGGCCTTATTCCAGCCTATCTTTTGGCCACCGGGAAGGAATCCTTGACCGGGGCAAGAGCCGCACCGAGCCAGGCGATGGTCCGGCCCACGTGGTTCATGTTGGCCAGCCCTTCGTCGTCGTTTTCCACCTCGCCCTTGTTGCGGCCCACGCCAAAGTTCCAGTAGGTGGAGCCGGGCATGATCATCTGGGACATCTGGAACATCTTGAGAATGGTGTCATAGACCATGGTCGCGCCGCCTCGGCGCTGGGCCACCACGGCCGTGCCGATCTTACCCGCAAAGCGTTCGCCGTTGGCGAGGGCCACCAGGCCAGAGCGGTCAATGAGCGCCTTGAGCTCGGCGCTGACCGAGGAAAAGTAGGTGGGGGAACCGAGGATGAGGGCATCGGCCGCGATCATTTTTTCCATGATGCCGTTGAACACGTCGTTGTCCACGGAACATTTGTTGTCCAGGTTGGTGAAGCATTTATAGCAGGCCATACACCCCTTGATCTTCTTGCCACCTACCTGAACCAGCTCGGTTTCCCACCCCGCCTCGGCCAGGGGCGCAAGAACGGTATTGAGTAATATTTCGGTGTTGCCGCCCTTTCTAGGGCTTCCGTTGATTGCCAGTGCGTACATTTCGTCCTCCGAAGTTGTTTGGTTGATTGGTCAAGGACATACTGTACATATAATTATCTTGCGGGCAAGTACGCACAAAAAAGTTTTCTGGTTACCAAAAGGTGCGTGTGGTCTCTTTTGATGATCCGGAAACGAAAAAAGGCCCTCCGAAGAGGGCCTTTTATAAACGAGAGCATCAGTCGAGTATCACGAGTCGGGTGGACTACATGATGGGCAGGTACTTGTCGAGTTCGAACTCGGTGACCTGGGTGCGGAACTCGTCCCACTCGGCGATCTTGTTGTCCACCAGGGCGGTGTGCAGGTGTTCGCCAAGGACTTCTTTCATGAACTTGGATTTCTTCAGGTTCATGGCCGCTTCGTACAGGGAGCCGGGCAGAGCCTTGATCTTGTTGCGCTTGAGCTGGCGGTCGTTCATCTCAAAGATGTCTTCTTCCACCGGGGCGGCCAGTTCGTAGCCTTCCTCCATGCCCTTCATGCCAGCGGCAAGCTGGACAGCGAAAGCGAGGTAGGGGTTGGCGGCCGGGTCAGGGCAACGCAGTTCCATGCGGGTGGCAACTTCCTTGCCGGGCTTGTACATGGGAACACGGACAAGGGCAGAGCGGTTGCGGCGGGCCCAGGCGATGTAAACCGGGGCTTCGTAGCCGGGCACCAGACGCTTGTAGGAGTTCACCCACTGGTTGGTGACGCAGACGAATTCAGGGGCGTGCTTCAGGATGCCGGCGATGTAGCTCTTGCCCTCGGCGGACAGATGGTACTCGTCGTTGGCATCATAGAAGACGTTCTTGCCGTTCTTGAAGAGCGACTGGTGAACGTGCATGCCGGAGCCGTTCTCGCCGAAGATGGGTTTTGGCATGAAGGTGGCGTAGGAGCCATGCTTGCGGGCGATCTCTTTGACGACCACGCGGTAGGTCATGGCGGTGTCGGCCATTTTCATGGCTTCGGCGTACCGCAGATCGATTTCGTGCTGGGAGGGTGCGACTTCGTGGTGCGAATACTCGACGATCATGCCCATGGCTTCCAACGCGAAGATGATCTCGCGGCGGATGTTGTTGCCCAGGTCAAGGGGGGGAGCGTCAAAGTAGCCACCGCGGTCCAGGATCTCGGTGTCGGTATCGTCGGCAAAGAGGAAGAACTCAAGCTCAGGTCCGATGTAGGCGGTGTAGCCTTTCTCGGCGGCCTTGGCGAGGACCTTCTTCAGCACGTAGCGAGAGTCAGCCTCGAAGGGAGTCAGATCGGGGTTGACGATGTCGCAGAACATGCGGGCGACGGGCTTATCGCTCTGACGCCAGGAGCAGATCTGGAAGGTGGTCGGGTCAGGCATGGCGACCATGTCGGACTCGTCGATGCGGCAGAAGCCGAGGATGGAAGAACCATCAAAGCCCATGCCTTCCTCAAAGGAGGTTTCCACTTCTTTCGGGGTGATCTGGAAGCTTTTCAGCGTGCCCAGGATGTCGACAAACCAGTACTGAATGAAGCTGACATCATAGTCCTTGATCGCTTTCAGGACATCGTCGGCATTCTTGCAGTCAAAAACAGGAATTCCCATACTTTCCTCCATACAATTGGTTATTTCTCAAAAAAAGATTGGAAGAGACAGCGGCCACAATTATCAAGATCGGTGCCATAAGGATTGAATGGTCACAATTTCAGCGAGTTGGGTGCGCATTGTGGAAATTGATGCGGGAAAACGACCATGAAATTCAACAAATTCGTGATTAATACCGGTTTTTCGGCCATAAGTGACGACATTTTTGTAAAACACCCGGAAAAGCCTCAGGTGGCAATGGGGAATGTATCACAAAAAAGTCAATTCACTGTCATTGTAGATGGTTGATACGCATCGGTCTCCGGGTGTGCCGAAGGCTGGAATATGGCACCAACCGTCATTTTTGTCACTGGCTGGGTGCAATTTTGTCTTTTTCGAAACCCTGGTGGGGAAAGAAATGCGATTCATCGGTCCGGCGAGAGGCAAGTTGCCGATCAACGATGGCTTTGACTCCGGACAGGGAACGCCAGCCACTCAAGTCCCAGATTCGTTCTTACATCGAATATGCTCTCCTGGCACCTGATTTTTGCCACCGTTCACCTTTCGGCAAGGCCGATTGACGATATCCCGCATCCGGGATCGGTTGTTCGGAAGGGCATGAAGTAAGAATATGGCCCCGTGGCAGATCGGGCCAGAGGCGGTTCTGCCAAGGGAATAGGCTACCGCTGGTTCTGGTAGTCCTTGATCTCCCGGAAGTACTCCATGCGTTCTTCCGGCGTCGCTTCCCTGCCGTCGACAACCAGCGTGGTCAGGACTGCCAGCTGCATGCCTGTGGGCGAGGTCTGGGCCGCGAAGCCAAGGGAGCGGGTATGATCGTCGGGGTAGATGAGCTTGTAGAGCCAGTCCGCCCCATCAGGGTGCCAGCTCGCAAGCATGTTGCCCTGCAGCCTGCCCTGGTCCACGAGGCCTGCGGCCAGTTCACGCAGGGTGCGTCGGCCAGGCAGTCCCAGATAGGCGTCGTCACTCGTCCGGATGGCGACAGGAACATCGAGCAGGGCCGGGGGCGGGGCATCGCTCCAGGTGCTGGCCTGCGGCTCGCCGGGCGCTTTTTCCAGGGCATAGGAGTCCACAGTACCCTGGCGAGAGCGGACGTTGACGATCTTCTTTGCCAGGACCCGGGCCGAAGTGGGCTCGATCAGCACATCTTCACCAGTGGTCGAAACCGGCACCGAACCCGTGAGCTTGGTCAGGAGCACCTGGTTTTCAGCCTGGGCCCTGGCCAATTGCTCCATGCCCTGCTCCAAACGGGAAAGTCTCTGATCCGTGTTCTTCTGAGCCTCGGCCAGCTTCCCCACCGACTGCATCATCAGACCGGCGGCCCGGACAAATTCGTCCATGCGCTCGGATGATGCCGGCCCGGCTCCAATGGGCGGCGGAATGCTTGCCTTGTCCTGGGTGAAGCCGGAGTTAAGCAGTCTCTTCCTGGTTTCGCGGACATTCAACCCCTCATTGAAGCACTCGCGAATCTTGAGCGCCACATCCAGGGCAACAGGAGTGAACCGAATGGGCTTGCCAAATCCGAGGACCGGGATGAAGCCCGGAAATTTGCGTCGATAGCTCTTGATGGTGGTGACCGAGACCCCCACCTCGCGAGCGAGGTCTTCATGGGTCAGGGCCGAGGGGGTGTCATCGTTCATGGCGTGCATAGAGCGCCTCGCGAGCAAGGACGGGTGATCTTCTCGCCCTCCCTTGGGTCAGGGTCCGGCGGCGGGACCGGAGTCTGAAGTTGAAAATGCCCGAGGTGTTCCGGGCGGTTGTGCTCCGGGTACAGGCGAGTTGGAAGTGGTAGCTGTGGGAAAGTCGCAGGAATACGGGAAGTGTGAGTCGCATCTGGTCGAGACCTCCACGTAAGATCGTCACCCATCGTCACCGCCGCAGGGCGGGGCGCGCCACGTATCGTTCAGCCAAGATAGTCTAGGTTTTTTCTAGATGTCAATGGGAAACCAGGTTTCCTTTTCATGGATTCTTTTGGGGACAATGGTTGGAAAAAGCCTGGATTTGTATCATAAGAAAAGACAGGCCGGGTTGCTCTCCTGCGCGGGGGGGGCCTGGCGACATACAACCAAGGAGAGGATCATGGCTGCCGGAACTCTTGATTGGACCAATGCGACGCTCGATTCCCTGACCACAGCCCCGTATCGTGCCCAGGCCAATGAGCTGGCCGGGAGGATGGCTTCCGAGGTGGCTGCCGGAAAACTTCCCTTCCTCTCCATGGGCTACATGGACTCCCTGCTCGACGAACTGGAGCAGATAAGACCCAGCCTGGCGAAATTTGACCATCTGCTGCTGCTCGGCATAGGCGGCTCAGCTCTGGGTGCCAGGGCCTTGCAACAGGCGTTTGCCCCTGGTCAGGACCTTCCCGGCCACCAGGGCCCCTGGCTGTGGATCTCCGACAACGTGGGCGCCTCCACCCTGGAGGCTTACATGGCCAAGCTGCCACCGGAAAAGACTCTGGTAGTGACCGTATCCAAGTCGGGCGGAACCATCGAGACCGTGGGCCAGTATTTCATCATCAAGAAGTGGCTTATGGAAAAGCTCGGCGACGCCTGGAAGGACAACATCCTGCTGGTCACGGACGCGAACAACGGCTTTTTGCGCGAGGAAGTGAACCGCTACCAGACCATGAGCCTGACTGTTCCCGACAATCTCGGAGGTCGCTATTCCGTGCTCTCGGCCGTGGGTCTGTTGCCGGCGGCGTTTTTGGGTATGAACGTGGCGTCCATGGTGGCGGGAGCCCGCGAGGTGGCCAAGGGGCTGTCCGCTCCCGGTCTGGATGGTTGCAAGCTGGCAGCCCACCCTGCCTTTGAGCTGGCGGTCTGGGGCCGGGCGCTCATGGACGCCAATTTCGACGAGATGATCTTTTTCTCCTATGTTCCGGCCATGGCCAGTTTCGGCGACTGGTTCGCCCAGCTCTGGGCCGAGAGTCTGGGAAAGCAAGGGCGGGGCAGCCAGCCCATCCCGGCCGTGGGGGTCACGGACCAGCATTCGGTGAACCAGATGTTTTTGGACGGCAAGCGCAACAAGTCTTGTCTGCTCCTCTCCTGCCCCTCTCTTCCGGCCGGGCCGCGTTTTCCGCATGATATTCCAGACAAGTTCGACTATGTGCGCGGCAAGGAATATGGGGAGCTGTTGCAGGCCGAAGGGCTGGGCACGCAAATGGCGCTTTGCAAGTGCGGCGTTCCCCTGGTAGAGGTGCGTCTGAGTGAGGATTCGCCACACGCCGTCGGAGCCATGATCGTGCTTTTTGGCGCGGCGACCATCCTCACTGGCTGGCTCATGGGCATCAACCCGCTGGACCAGCCCGCCGTGGAACTCGGCAAGCGGCTGGCCAAGGCACGGCTCGGTGCCGAAGGCCTGGAAGAGGAAAAGGCGGATCTTGCCGCTTTTCTGAATGTTACGCGCATCGAACAGGAGTTCTAGCCTTTGGTCGATACAACCGACGCCGCGCTCGTAAGGCCGCTGCAGTTCGTCAAGGTGCTGTCCTGGAGCTTCCTGCTCCTGATCCTCGGGTTCAACCTGGGGCTTTCCTTGTTTTTGTCCAACTACGTTGAAACAGCGCTCATGGACAAACAGAAGGAGTTCGGCCTGCTCCTGGCCGCGAACCTGAACCATCAGATTTACACCCGTTTCACCCTGCCGTCTGTGGTGGGCTATGGCAAGATCCAGCTGAGCAACCCGGAGCAGGCCGGGCGGCTGGACCAGGTGGTGCGCTCCACCATCCATAGCCTGAACGTGCAGGAAGTGCGCATGTACGCCCTGGATGGCCGGGTGGTCTATTCCACGAACAAGAAGCTCATCGGCCTCAAGGGGCTGGCGAATGAATATGTGGACGTGGCCATCAAGGACGAACTGTACAGCTTTGATCTTATTTTCAACATTTCGAAATTCGAGGCGCTGTTCAGCCTCACCCTGGACCCGGAAACCTTGCTGCTGAAAACCTTCTCTCCCATGCGCAGCGAGGAGTCCCTTTCCACCACCGGGGCCAAGGGTCGTCTCATGGGGGTCCTGGAGTTCACTCAGGACATCACCGGCGAGTATCTCAAGCTGGTGAACCTGGAGCGCATGGTACTCGGCTCCTCGCTCATCACCTCCATCATTCTGTTCGTGGTCATCCTGACCATCCTTGGCCGGGCCGACCGCCTGAATCAGGAACGCATCATCGAGCGTGAGAAGCTTGAGCGCGAACTCATGCAGCAAGAGAAACTGGCGGGCATGGGGCGTATGGTTGCAGGCGTGGCCCACGAGATACGCAATCCCCTTGGGATCATCCGCTCCACGGCCGAGCACCTGAAAAAGAAGGCGGAAAAGCAGGGCGGCGGCAGCGATGTGCAACTGCTGGGCGCCATCTACGACGAGTCCAAGCGCCTGTCGCGGGTGGTCACTGATTTTCTCGACTACGCCAGACCAAAACAGCCGCACAAGACGGAAGTGGACGTCAGCCGGGTCGTCGAACAGGTGATCGTGTTTCTGGACAACGAGTGTTCCAAGCGGGGCGTGGTCATCGAGAGCAGCGTGCCGGAGGGGATTTCGGTCATGGGCGACAAGGACCTGCTCTACCGCGCCTTCTACAACGTGGTCACCAACTCGCTCCAGGCCATGGAGGGCGGCGGGACCATCTCCATCTCCGCGGCGAGGGAGGTCGATGTGGTGCATCTCATCTTCATGGACTCCGGGCCGGGCTTTCCAGCAGAGCATATTGAACAGATCAAGGACCCCTTCTACACCACCAAGGACACCGGCACCGGGCTGGGCCTGGCCATCGTGGGTTCAATCCTCGAAGGCCATGGCGCCCAGTGGTCCCTTTCCTGCGGGGTGGACGGCGGGGCCAGGGTGGACATGATCTTCCCTGAACAGTAACAGGGAACCCAGCAGCGAGGTTCACCGATGTCAGCAAATATACTTATTCTCGACGACGAAAAAAACTATCTGCTCGTGCTCCAGAGTGTTCTGGAGGACGATGGGTACTCGGTCACGGCCCTTTCCAACCCGGAGATGGGGCTGGCCTTTTTGGACGACTCCGAGGTGGACGTTGTCATCACGGACATGAAGATGCCGGGCCTCACAGGCCAGGATGTCCTGGAGTATACCAAGAAGAACTATCCCCACGTGCCGGTGATGATCATGACCGCCTTCGGCTCCATCGAGAGCGCGGTGGAGGCCATGCGCATCGGGGCCTTCGACTATATCACCAAGCCATTTGAAAACGAGGAATTGCTGCTTTCCCTGAAGAAAGCCGTCTCCTATGCCCATACCCAGCAGGAAAACCGGATGCTCCGGGCCCAGATTCAGCAGCACTTCGGCGAAGACAATATCATCGGTCGGGGCAAGGCCATGCAGCACGTCCTCAGCATGGTGCACCGGGCCGGACCGAGCAAGTCCACGGTGCTCATCACCGGCGAATCCGGCACGGGCAAGGAGCTCATCTCCCGGGCTATCCACAATGCCTCGCCCCGCAAAGACGAGCCCTTCATCTCCGTGAACTGCGCCGCCCTGAACCCCGGCGTGCTCGAATCCGAACTCTTTGGTCACGAAAAAGGCTCCTTCACCGGGGCAACTGCCCAGCGCAAGGGACGTTTCGAGCAGGCCAACAAGGGTACGCTCTTCCTGGACGAGATCGGCGAGATCAGCCAGGACACCCAGGTCAAGCTTCTGCGCGTGCTCCAGGAGCGCACCCTGGAACGGGTGGGTGGCCAGGACACCGTCGAGGTGGACATCCGCGTGGTGGCCGCCACCAACAAGGACCTGAAGGCCGAGGTGGAAGCGGGCAATTTTCGCGAAGACCTCTACTACCGCCTGAACGTCGTCTCCATCGAAATGCCGCCCCTGCGCGAACGCCGCGAGGACATCCCGCTTCTGGCCGCCTTCTTTCTGGACAAGTACGCGGGTGAAAACGAGTCCAAGGTCAAGGCCTTTTCCGGCGGGGCCATGGATTACGTTTCCTCCTATGAGTGGCCGGGCAACGTGCGCCAATTGGAAAACGTCATCGAGCGTTGCGTGGTCATGGCCGTCGGCGAGACCATCCAGGCCGAAGACCTGCCCCCGGAGATCAAGGACGAGGAGAGCCAGTTCAAGTCCGCTGTGGACCTTCTGCCCACCAAGCTCGACCTCGGCTCCACCCTGGAGAAGATCGAGGCCGCCCTGGTACGCCGCGCCCTGGTGCGCTGCGAGTTCGTTCAGGTCAAGGCCGCCGAGATGCTCGACATCTCCAAGAGCCTGCTCCAATACAAGATGAAAAAATACAAGCTCACGGCCAAGTAGGGTCGGGGTTTTTCGGAGCGGGATGCCCACGAACAATCCCATCCACGAGTACATCGACGCCCTGCGGGATTCGCCGCAACTCGGGGCCCAGGTGACCCACCATCGCATTTTGCCTGCCAGCCAGGCCAGGTTTGGCGAGCCGCGTCGTCCGCTTTCAAAGCCCATCCGTGAGCTGCTGGAGCGCTCCAAAATCGAAAAGCTCTATGACCACCAGTGCCTGGCCATGGACCTGGCCCGGGCCGGGCGGCATGTGGTGGTGGCCACCCCCACGGCCTCGGGCAAGACGCTCACCTACAACCTGCCGGTCATCGAGCAGATCCTGGCCCAGCCCGATTCCAAGGCGCTCTACCTCTTCCCCCTGAAGGCCCTGGCCCAGGACCAGCTCAAGGGGTTCAATGAACTGGTCGACCTGCTGCCCGATTTCCTCCCGGCGGACCGTCGCCCAACTGCCGCCATCTATGACGGCGACACCACCCCATATTTCAGAAAAAAAATTCGCGATAATCCGCCGGGCGTGCTCCTGACCAACCCGGAGATGGTCCACCTCTCGCTCTTGCCCCACCACAACACCTGGGCCGGATTCTTCGCGGGTCTCACCCATGTCGTCGTGGACGAGGTCCACACCTACCGCGGGGTGATGGGCTCGCACATGGCCCTGGTCTTCCGGCGGCTTCGGCGCATCTGCCGCGCCTGGGGAACAGACCCGGTTTTCATCTTCTGCTCGGCCACGGTGGGCAATCCGGGCCAGCTCTGTCAGCGTCTGACCAACCTCGAAGTCACCGAGGTCACCGAATCCGGCGCGGCCAAAAGCGCCCAGCACATGGTCTTCATCAATCCCCTGACCAGCCCGGCCCAGGCCGCCATCCAGCTCTTGCAGTCCGCCCTGGCTCGCGGGCTTCGAACCATCGTCTACACCCAGTCCCGCAAGCTCACGGAACTCATCGCCATGTGGGCCAGCGAGCGTGGCGGCGAATTTGCGGACCGGATTTCCGCCTACCGGGCCGGGTTTCTGCCCGAGGAGCGGCGCGAGATCGAGGCCAGGATGTCCTCGGGCGAACTGCTGGCTGTGATCTCCACCTCCGCCCTGGAACTGGGCATCGACATCGGCGGCCTCGACCTCTGCATCCTGGTCGGCTATCCTGGCTCCATCATGGCCACCTGGCAACGCGGCGGCCGCGTGGGCCGGGCCAAGCGCGATTCCGCCGTGGTCCTCCTGGCGGGCGAGGATGCCCTGGACCAATATTTCATGCGCCACCCCGAGGATTTCTTCTCCCGCTCGGCAGAAAACGCGGTGCTCAATCCCTACAATCCGGTCATCCTCACGCGCCACTTGGTCTGCGCTGCCGCCGAGATGGCCATCCGGCCTGCCGAGCCCTTTCTCCAGGAGCAAGGGATAGGGCTCCATGCCGAACTCATGGTCCGCCGAGGCGAGCTCTTCGAGGTGGTCGGGGGGCGCAAGGGCGAGGTGGCCGAGCTGGTCACCCACCGCAAGCGGCCCCACCGCGACGTGGACCTAAGAGGCGCGGGCAAGAGCATGCACATCGAGGATCTGGTCACGGGTGAGGAAATTGGGACCATCGACCATCACCGGGCTTTCAAGGAAGCCCATCCGGGCGCGGTTTATCTGCACCGGGGCGACACCTACCTCATCGACGAGCTGGACCTGGAAGCCGGGGCAGTGCGGGCCAGACGGCGGCGGGTGACCTACTACACTCGCGTGCGCGGCAGCAAATCCACGGAGATTCTCGAAGTGCTCGGCAGGCGCGAGGTCTTCGGAACCCTGGTCTACCTGGGCCGCCTGCGGGTCACCGAGGAGATCACCGGTTTTGAAAAGCGCAGCGTGCGCGGGGGGACGCTGATGGGCATAGAGCCCCTGACCTTGCCCCCCCTGGTCTTCGAAACCGAGGGACTCTGGTTCGTGGTGCCGGACGAGATTCGACGCCGGGCCGAGGACGAATACCTGCATTTCATGGGCGGCATCCACGCTCTGGAGCATGCGGCCATCGGCATCCTGCCGCTCATGGTACTCACGGACCGAAACGACCTGGGCGGCATCTCCACCCCCTTCCACCCCCAGGTGAACGCGCCCGCCGTGTTCATCTATGACGGCCTGCCCGGCGGCGCGGGCCTGACCCGCCAGGCCTTCGAGGTGGCGGATGACCTCTTTTTGACCACCCTGAAGACCATCCAGGATTGCGGCTGCGACCTGGGCTGCCCCTCCTGCGTCCATTCCCCCAAGTGCGGCTCGGGCAACCGACCCATCGACAAGGCCGCCGCGACCTTTTTGTTGCAACAGATCATCACCGGCGAGGCCATGGAACTGGTGGGCCACTGCCCGGAACCGGAAATCATCGAGGAGAAGATCATGACCCGACCCGAACGCTACGGCGTGTTGGACATCGAAACCCGTCGAAGCGCCGCCGAGGTGGGCGGCTGGAACCGCGCCAACCGCATGGGCGTCTCCATCGCCGTGCTCTACGATTCGGCCACGGACGAATTCATCGACTACGAGGAGCACCAGATTCATGAACTGGTGGACAAGCTCAACGAGTTCGAGCTGATCATCGGCTTCAACATCATCCGCTTCGACTATCTGGTACTTTCCGGCCTTTCGGATTTCAATTTCCGCAGCCTGCCCACCCTGGACCTCCTGGGCTACATCCACGAGCGTCAGGGCTTTCGCATCAAGCTCGACACTCTGGCCCAGGCCACCCTGGACGCAGCCAAATCCGCAGACGGGCTCCAAGCCCTGGAATGGTGGAAAGAGGGCCGCCTCGACCTGATCACCGAATATTGCCGTCAGGACGTGGCCGTCACCCGCGACCTCTACCTGCATGGGGTGACCGAGGGGTGTGTCTATTACACCAACAAGGCGGGCCAGAAGGTGCGCATGCCCGTGGATTGGTAATCTGTACCGGCTTGACGAAATTGTATGGTTCTGAAAGAAAGGACAGGGACTATACAAGGAGAGCAGTATGAGCCAGGCGCAGGAGTTCGGCGCGAGCGTCGATTTCTACAAGTTGCAGGGGTGTGGCAACGATTTCGTGGCCATTGACAATCGCACGTTGAAAATTCCCTCAAAAAAGATGGCTAATTGGGTCATCAAGGTCTGCGCGCGCGCCTTTGGCGTCGGTGCGGACGGGCTTTTTTTCATAGAGAACGCCCCGGCAGGGTCCGGGCTCGCCTATTCCTGGCAGTTTTTTAATAACGACGGTTCCCGGGCCGAGATGTGCGGCAATGCCTCGCGCTGCGCGGCCAAGCTGGCCCATCACCTCGAAATCGCCCCGGCCAGCCACAGCTTCGGCACAGATGCCGGGCCGGTCAAGGCCAAGGTCCTGACCCAAGGCCCGGACAGGGGCCAGGTCAAGGTGCAGCTCACCCCGCCCAAGGACATCAAGCTCAACATCGAGCTCGACTTTGAAGGTACACCCTTTATTGTCCATTTCGTGGATACCGGCGTGCCCCATGTGGTGGTCTATGTGGCGGACGTGAGCGAGATCAATGTCCAGACCGTGGGATCATACCTCCGCCTGCACCCGACCTTCCAGCCCGCCGGGACTAACGTGAATTTCGTGCAGGTCAAGGACCCCGAGACCATGCTCTGCCGCACCTTCGAGCGCGGGGTCGAAGGCGAAACCTATGCCTGCGGCACCGGCGTCTCCGCCGCCCAGCTTATAGCCCACAAGCTCGGCCTGACCGGCCCCACCGCCCGCATCACCACCACCGGAGGCGAAACCCTGACCGTGAGCATCGAGGAGGACGACCTCTACCTCCAGGGCGGCGCCGAACTGGTCTTCTCCGGCAAGCTCCACCTGGACAGCCTCGGCCTGTTCCTGACCTAGCCGACCCATCCAACACACTGTTTCTTACACGCCACAAGCGCGGTGACCCAAGGGTTGCCGCGCTTTTTTTGTATTCACCCGACTTGAAAATGAGGCAAGAGAAAGGGGTGGCTCAAGGTTCTCCCCTCCCGTCGCCACCCCTTTCTCAAAAGGAACTTTAGCCGTTATAACAGTGGTCTCTCAGCAGGTGTGAAAGTCCTTGTTAATGTAGAAACAGAGGTCAAAAAGATTGTTGACCATTTCGTCCACCGGGTCGTCCGCACCCTTTTGGGGGTCGAGGCTGCGGTTGACGATCTTGGAAAAGAGCAGGCCCACCAGCTGGTCGTCGTAGGCGGTCCAGTACTTGCTGCCAGAGGGAAACTTCTTTTCAAATCCCTGGTAGTACATGCTCGTGCTCCTCAATCGTTGACGTGTGCTTCGTCGTTCATCCGACGTCCTGCAGTTCTATCGGCTGGTCTTAAAAATCCCTTTAGTGCATCCCGGGCAAAGATGGCATATAAGGTGATGAAACAGCTCAGGAGCCGACCGTGCAACCGGATTGTCCGCCAATAGTAACGCAATTGTAACATCGTCACCTTTGTTTTACGCTTGGTTGCAGGTAGGGTTTGGTCCTGAAAACATGCCTTTTCCAAGGAGCCGAACGTGTCGAGCGAACGCATACTTGTCGTCGAGGACCATGAGGATACTCGCGAACTGCTCAAGTACAACCTGGAAGCCGCCGGTTTCGAGGTGCGCAGTGCCGTAGACGGCCATGCCGCTCTGGAGCTGGCCCATGAATTGAAGCCGGGGCTGGTCATCCTGGACCTGATGCTGCCCGGCATGGATGGCCTGGAGGTCTGCCGCAGACTCAAGAAGGACCCGACCACCTCTGGCACGCCGGTGATCATGCTCACGGCCAAGGGCGAGGAAGTGGATCGCATCGTGGGCCTGGAACTCGGGGCTGACGACTACGTGGTCAAACCCTTTTCTCCGCGTGAGCTCATGCTT
>JAHJKV010000491.1 GCA_018822065.1 Pseudomonadota bacterium | reverse complement strand
TACAGTCGGATATCATCCCGCGTATCGCCTCCGGGTTTTGCTCCGGCATCTCCCGCACAGACGGCCCCTGCGGCGCGCTGACCGGCGCGGTCATGGGCCTGGGGCTTGCCTTTGGTCGGGACGAGCCCGCAGACTCGGATGAATCCAAGATGAAAATCGGCCACTGCTATGCCAAGACCGCGCAATTCTTCAAGCGTTTCGAGGCCCGTTTTGGAACCACCACCTGCACCGGACTCACCGGTTGCAATTTTTCCATCCCCGAGGACTTGGCCCGGTTCCGGGAAGAAAAGCGCATTGAGCGTTGCTACGACTTCGTGGAGGAGGCGGCGAGAATCGCTGCCGAGCTTATGGAGGGGTGACGGGTGGACTGCCGTCTTCATTTGCGATTGTAACAAAAAAGTCCGGCCTCCCAATCACGGGAAGCCGGGCTTCATCTGTATTGTCTTGTTTCGTCTAGAGCCCAAAGTCCTCGACAACCCGTCTCATCCGCGTCATGGTTTGCTCACGTCCGAGCACGGCCATGGTTTCGAACAGACCGGGGCTTTGGGTGGTGCCGGTGACGGCCACGCGCACGGGTTGAGCCAGGACCTTGAATTTGAGTTCTTTCTCGTCGATGAAGCTGCGCAGGCAGGCTTCGATGCTCGCTTCGGTCCATTCTTCGATGGCTTCGAGCTGGGGGGCGATTTCTTCCAGCAGCGCGCGGGCCTCGGGGGTGAGGAATTTCTTCACTGCGGTCTCGTCATACATGAGGAAAGCCACGTCCACGAGGAACAGGCGGGACTGTTCGGCCAGGTCCACCAGATGCTTGGCCCGGGGCTGGAGCAGGGGGATGGCCTTGGGGAGAATCTTCAGGTTCAGCTTCTCAGCCTCGTCGCGGCCCACCTCGAACTCGATGATCTTGGTGACTTCGGCGGTCAGCCGGTTGACGTCCGCGCCCTGCATATATTGTCCGGACATCCACTCCAGCTTCTGCAGGTCGAAGACCGAGGGCGAGGAGGAGAGGGTGTCGGTGGTGAAGAGCCGGGTCAGCTCCTCGCGGGTGAAGACTTCCTGGTCGCCGTGGGACCAGCCCAGGCGCACCAGGTAATTGAGCACGGCCTCGGGCAGGTAGCCCATCTTCTCGTATTCCATGACCGAGAGAGCTCCGTGGCGCTTGGACAGCTTCTTCTTGTCCGGCCCGAGGATCATGGGCACGTGGCCGAAGCTCGGCACCTGCCAGCCCATGGCCTCGTAGATGGGAATCTGACGGAAGGTGTTGTTCACGTGGTCGTCGCCGCGCAGGACCTGGGTCACGCCCATGTCGTGATCATCCACCACCACGGCCAGGTTGTAGGTCGGGCCGCCGTCGGAACGGCGCAGGATCAGGTCGTCCAGTTCCTCCACGTTCACGGCGCTGGGGCCCTTGACCATGTCGGTGTAGGAGACCGCGCCGGCCAGAGGGGTCTTGAAGCGGACCACGCCGCCGCAGTCGGGGCCGAGACCCCGTTCGCGGCACCGGCCATCATACTTCGGCTTCCTGCCCGCTGCCCGCGCCTTGTCGCGCATGGCGTCCACGTCCTCCTTGGAGCAATTGCACCAGTAGGCGTGGCCTGACTCGACCAGTTGGTCGATGACCTCGTTGTGCCGGTCGGCCCGCTGGCTCTGGTAGTAGACTTCTCCGTCGTGGTCGAGTCCGAGCCAGGTCATGGCCTCCAGGATGGCGTCGATGGCCTCCTGGGTGCTGCGTTCGCGGTCGGTGTCTTCGATGCGCAGCAGAAACTTTCCGCCCTGGCTTTTGGCCAGGAGCCAGGAAAAAAGCGCGGTGCGGGCACCGCCGATGTGCAGAAATCCGGTGGGGCTGGGTGCGAACCGGGTGACGGTATCGGACATGGATGTCTCCTTTGAAAGATGCAAAACCCCGCCGACCGACTGCGTCGGAAGGTGGCGGGAGAGAAAGTCGGTCTGGGGGCCTAGACGGATTCCACGCGTTTGACTTCGGGGATTTCCTTGAGCACCATGCGCTCAATGCCGTTTTTCAGGGTCATCTGGGACATGGGACAGCCGGAGCAGGCGCCTTGCAGGCGTACCTTGACCACGCCGTCGTCGGTGATCTCCACCAATTCCACGTCACCGCCGTCCGCCTGGAGCATGGGACGAATCTTATCAAGCGCTGCCTCAACCCGTTTTTTCATGGTGGCCTCCCTCTGTTGTGTACTGGGAGGTAATGTCTCGCTCAGCCGTTGTCAATCTGTTGCGGTTTTGCGAAGACAAAACCGGATTACGCTGGTAGAGTATAGTCATGCAAAGGCTTGTCCTGCTCATGATAGTGCTTCTTCTGGTCCTGTTGTCCTGTCCGATGTCCCCTGTTTCGGTTCTGGCAGCGGATGCCTCACGCACCGTGATCATGACCACTCTGGAGTGGCCTCCTTACACCAGCCGGTCACTGCCCGGCCAGGGAGCCAGCGTGCTCGTGGCCCAGGCCGCGTTCAAGGCCGTTGGGTATACCCTCGAAGTGCACTTTTACCCTTGGAACCGGGCGCTCCTGACGGCCCGGGAGAATTTGGAGGTGGATGGCTATTTCCCAGAATACAAGAGTGTCGAACTGGAACGGAAGTATTTTTTTTCCGACAGCATCGGGTCGAGTCCTCTGGGGTTTATCTTTGGTCAGAACAGCGGGTTCCACTGGGAGAAAATGGCGGACCTCAAGGCATACTCCTTCGGGGCAATCCTGGGGTATGTGAACACCGAGGAATTCGACGGGATGGCCGCAAAAGGGGACCTTCGGGTCCGCTATGCAATTGATGACGCCACCAATATCCGCTTGGTCGCTCTGGACAGGGTTGACGCCGCAGTCATTGACCGCCATGTGTTCCGCTGTCTTCAAGGACGGCCGGAACTGGAGTTCACCCGCGGTAAGGTCAATTTTCATCCCCAGGTGCTTGAAATGAAGAGCCTTCATCTCTGTTTCCGCAAGGACGATAGGGGAGAGCAACTGAAAGCGCTGTTCAACGAGGGACTCAAGCGTATCGACGTAGAAACCTTGCAGCGCAAGTATTTCGAAAGCAACATGGACACTTCGAGTCGGACAATGCTGCCTTCTCCCTGACAAGAATACGATAAATCCTCTCCCGGGGCGAGACTGCACATGCGTTCCGCCGGGCAACATGGCCAGAGGCTGATCAGCGCCTGGTCAATCCGAATTTTTTGAGCTTGTATTGCAGGGTGCGGCGGCTGACCCCCAGGGCTTCAGCGGTTTTTTCCCGGTGTCCGTGGAACTGTTCCAGAGTTTTGACCAGAGCTTCGCGCTCGGCATTTTCCAGCACATAGGTGACATCGCGTGGGGCGGGATGGGTGGCCGGAACTGCGGCAATGATCTGCGGCGGTAGCAATTCCGGGCCCAGTTCGTCGCTGCGGGTAAGGATGAGCGCCCGTTCCAGCACGTTTTCCAATTCGCGCACGTTGCCGGGCCAGCCATAGGCCGAGAGGGCGTCCAGAAAGGCCGGGGTGATGGTCCGGATCTCCTTGTTATTTTTCCTGCCCAGCTTGCCGAGAAGGAAGCTGACCAGCAGCGGCAGGTCCGCGATGCGCTCGCGCAGGGGCGGGATGGCGATTTCCAGTACGG